>NZ_JBEYTJ010000016.1:0-203342 GCF_040642995.1 Nonomuraea sp. NPDC047529
GCCCACCCGGTGATCCGTCACCGGGTGGGCGCACGGCTGTGTCACTCCGCCTGTCGAAGTGGGCGAGGTGGGCGGCGGTAGGCGGCGGTGGTCACGGCCCCGCTGGGCCCGGCCCGCTCGCCGAGCCGGTGCCACAGCAGGTCAACCCGTCACAGGATCTCGATGGAGCTGACCTTCGGGGGGCGGTTGGGGAAGCTGATGTCGTGCCAGCGCTCGATCTTCACCGAGTCGCCGTTGGCGTCGTAGTAGATCAGGTCGTTGTTGCCGGTGGAGATCCGGTCGACCCACCATCCGCCGAAGTCGGTCCTTCCGTGGTTGGCGTAGCAGTCGACGCTGTCGCGGCCGTTGAGGTGGGACCAGATCTTCAGGAAGTTCTCCCCGCCGCGGCACTCGACGTGATCGATGGCGAAGGCCGGACTGATCGGGATGGTGGCGGTGAAGGCGGCGGCCGCGGCGAGCGCCACCGCCACGGAACGGACGTTCTTCTTGCTCTTCGAGATCAAAGACTCTCCTCCTGTGGAGACCGGTGCGCTCTTCGTGACAGAGTGGCACCGTTCGTTGACTCAAAGTGATATCGCCGCTCGGACTCCTTTTCACACTCCCGCAGAACGCAATTCTCTGTTCGTCGCGCAGTCGAGAATTTCAGCCAGTATTGCGG
Organism: Nonomuraea sp. NPDC047529; assembly: GCF_040642995.1. NCBI lineage: Bacteria > Bacillati > Actinomycetota > Actinomycetes > Streptosporangiales > Streptosporangiaceae > Nonomuraea > Nonomuraea sp. NPDC047529. The sequence goes on from NZ_JBEYTJ010000016.1 coordinate 659, forward strand.
GTGCTCGATATTCGCCGGAAATGGCGTTGAATGCGATGGAAAATGGTGGCGAGAAAGCCGTTGTGTCGGGATCGGCCGCTCAGGCGGGCTCGCCCAGCAATCCGGCCAGCCGGTCCAGGCCGCCCCTGACGAGTCGCCCGTACCCGTCGTCGCCGAGCACGTCGATCCGCGCCCGGGCCTGCCGCAGGTGCTCACGGGCGCGGTCGAGCTCGCCCAGCCTGCGATGGCACTCGCCCAGGTTCAGGTGCAACGACGGGTACAGCCCCGCCACCGGAAGCGCCACCCCGGCCTGTGCCACCTGCTCGTCGGTGACCCGGTCGGCGGCGGCGAGCGCCCGCAGGTCCCACATCAGCTCTTGCCGCACGTCGTCCTGCACGTCGGCCATCGAGTGGGCCAGGACGCAGACGTGCAGCGGGTCGCCCTGCTCGCCGCCGATGTCGTCCCAGATCCGCGCGAACAAGTCGCGGGCGGCCTCGGGTCGCCCCTGGTGGTGATGCAACTCCACCCCCTGGCCGATCCGGGCCATCGTCGGATCGGTGGTCATCGGCGGATCGGCGGTCATCGGCGCTCCTTCACTGACGCGGGAAAACGTGGTCGGCGTACTGGTTCGGGTCGCCGGGATTCGGTGGAATTCAGCTGTTCCGGAGACGTTCGGCGTGCGGAAGTTCCTCAGCGTGCGGGCGTCCGGGGCGGGTGTCCAGGAGCCGCCATCGGGTCGTGACCCCGTCGGGGCCCTCCAGCGCCCCTCGGGCGAGCGCGGCGTCGATGCGGGCCCGGACCTCGTCCGCCGCCTCCGCGTCGGCCGCGAACAGGACGCGCAGGTGGACGGCGCCGTCCCGGCGCTCGGCGGTCGTGTGGTGCGGGGCGATCGGGCAGGGCGGCTCGTGCTCCCAGTGCCCGCACAGGGCCACGGTGATCGCCGCGCCGGGGGCGCGCACGTCACCGTGCGCCTCCATGTCGATCGTCGCCTCATGGGCGAAGGCCATGCGCACCCTCCCATGATTTCCCCATGAGCGCGACGGGTCCAGCCCGAGTCCCGCCGGGCCGAACTCAGGCGGGCGCGTACTGGGACGCGTACTCGCCCGAGGGCGGGATCGGCGTGATCACGTCCACGAGGACGCCGTTGGGGTCGGCGACGATGAAGTGCCGCTGGCCGAAGTCCTCGTCGCGCAACGTCAGCTCCGGGGCCAGCCCTTCGCGCACGACCAGTCGCTCCCATTCGGCGTCGACGTCCGCGACCTCGAAGTTGATCAGCAGCCCCGCGACCGGCCGGCGGTAGGCGGCGGGCAGCGTCGGGTGCCGGTGGTCGAGCAGGGCGAGCTCGTACGGCCCGCGGCGCAGGCTCACGTACCAGTCGGCCTCGAAGGTCACCTCGTATCCGAACAGCCGGACGTAGAAGTCCTTCGACGCGGTGAGATCGGCCGTGCACACCACCGGATACACGCTGCTCAGTTCCATGCGCTGCTCCTTCCAAGTTTCACGTACCAACGGTATGTGGGCGTACGCTAGTTGGGATACCGTCGGTATGTCAAAGGGGACGCAGTGACCAGGACGGAGCAGAAGGAACGCACGCGGCGTACGTTGCTCGTCACGGCAAGACGCCTGTTCGCGACCAAGGGCTATGCCGGGGTGGGCCTGGCGGAGATCGTCGGTGAGTCCGGCGTCACCAAGGGCGCTCTCTACCATCACTTCAGCGGCAAGCCCGAGCTCTTCCGGGCCGTGCTGGAACAGGTGCAGCGCGAGGTGGCCGACCGGGTGGCCGCGGCGGCCGAGGCCGAGGGCGACCCGTGGGCGCAGCTCAAGGCGGGGTGCGCGGCGTTCGTCGCGGCCGGCGCCGACGCCGAGGTGCAGCGGATCATGCTGATCGACGGCCCGGCGGTGCTCGGCTGGAACGAGTGGCGCGCGATCGACGAGGCCACCAGTGTCCGGCATCTGACCGAGGCGCTGGCCGCCCTCGTCGCGGACGGCTCCATCCCCGCCCAGCCGGTCGCGCCGCTGGCCCGCCTGCTGTCGGGGGCGATGAACGAGGCCGCGCTCTGGCTGGCGCAGTCCGCCCCCGACGACCTGGCCGACACCCAGGCGGCCCTGTCCCGCCTCCTCGACGCACTACGAGCGTGAGCTGCGGCCGACGATGACACGGCCCCCCGTCACCGCGGGCGCACGCTCGCTGGGGCCCCGGCGAGCAGCGTCGGGGCTGACCGTCGTGATCGGCCCCGACGTGCAGCCCCGAAGCCGGGCGTAGGTCAGCCGGTGGCGCAGGGCTTCCCGTTGAGGGCGAAGCTCGCCGGAGAAGGCGGCGCCCCGCTGAACGCCGCGGTGAACCCGACCTGGGTCACCGACCCGACGGCGATGACCTTGTTCCACGGTTTGTTCGCGGCGGCCACCCCCGTACCGGCCTGGGTCCAGTTCGCGGACCAGCCCGAGACGAGGCGCACGGCGGCCGCCGCCGGGTAGTCGACCGTCAGCGTCCACCCGTCGACCGCGGCCGTGCCGGTGTTGCGCACGACGAGCTCGGCGTCCAGGCGAGGCCCGGCCGTCATCGCGCGGTACGTCACCGTGCACGCCGGCCCGGTCGACGGGCTCGGCGACGGAAGACCCTCCCTGGCCAGCGCGGACAACGGGTCCGACGGCACGCCGAGGTTGTCGGCGGCGTCCTTGGCGACCACGACGTAGGTGTAGCGCTGCCCGACGACCAGGCCGGGTTCGGCGAAGTTCAGGCTCGGCGGCAGGACCGTGCCGACCTTGTCGTACGCCGTCGCGGTCTCGCGGTACACGTCGTACGCCGTCACCGCCACGTTGTCGCTCGACGGCTGCCAGCAGAACGTGACGCCCGGATAGTCCTGAAGGCAGGCGTCACGCAGCCCGGACGGCTTGGACGGCGGCACGTGGTCGCCCGGCAGCGGGGTCGGCGAGGTGGTCGGGGTCATCCCGAGCGTCGCCGGGACGGTGATCAGGGCGGAGGGCGGGCTGAGGTGCCCCGCCAGGTCCCTGGCCACGACGTACATCGTGTACAGGTGGTTCAGCTCGCCGGAGAAGCCGCCGACGGTGCTGGTCGTGGTGTTGGCGAGGACGAAGCCGCCCGGGTCCAGGCGGTACAGGTCGTAGCCGGCGATCCCCGTGTCGTCCGAGGAGGCGGACCAGCAGATGGAGGCGTAACCGGTGGGGTTGGCGGCGAACGGCACCGGACAGGGCCGCAGCCCGCCGGGACGGGTCGGCGGCGCGTCGGCGGACGCCGCGACCCCCTTCGCCGCAACGCCCCGCGCCACAGGGACGCCCTTCGCCTTCGGGACGGAGGCCAGCGCCGTCCCCCCGGTCGGGCCGATCGCCAGCACGGCGAGGAACAACGCCAGAGTGAGGAATCCGAGGGTGAGGCCAATCGCTCCCAAGGACCGTCTGCAGAGCCGCATGGGGCTCCCTTCTGATCGAGCCGGCACCCCCTCGCAGTGATCGTGAACGAGTTTTCCCCCCGCGTAAAGCCGTGACTGCGCCGGGCCGGCGAATCGGGACGGACCAGCCGTGTTACCTTTTCCCGCCGGCGCTCGTCATGGGGGTGACGACCGAGAACGAACGGTCGTCGCACCGACGAGTGAAACGAGAGCAGGATGCTGACCACCATCATGTACACGACGGTCTACGTCACCGACCAGGACCGCGCGCTGGAGTTCTACACCGAGGGCCTCGGCCTGGAGAAGCGCATCGACGCCCCCGCGCCCGGCGGGCGATTCCTCACCGTGGGCGTCCCCGGCAGCCCGGTGCAGATCCTCCTGTGGCCCCACGCCGACTCCGCCGGACAACCGGGCGGCGCGGACCGCAACGGCTCGCCCGGCCCGCTGATCCTGGAATCCGACGACCTGCGCAAGGATTTCGAGATCATGCGCCGGCGCGGTGTCACCTTCGAGGAGCCGGAACCCGTGGACTACCCGTTCGGCGTGCGCGTCGAGGCGGTGGACCCGGACGGCAACCGGGTCTCGCTCCGGCAGCAGCGGAAGCCGTGAACGCCCACCCGTCCGGCCTGCTGACCGAGGCGTTCGAGGCCCAGCGCGACCGGCTGCGCGCCGTCGCGTACCGCGTGCTGGGCTCGCACGCCGACGCCGAGGACGTGGTCCAGGAAGCCTGGATGCGCCTGGTCCGCCAGGACGAGGCGGCCATCGACAACCTGGCGGCCTGGCTGACCACCGTGGTCGGCCGCATCAGCCTGGACCTCCTGAGATCCCGCCGGGCCCACCCCGAGACGGCCTACGGGCAGGAGTTCGCGGACCTCGTGGTGACGCCCGCCGACGAACCCGCGCCGGACGAGCAGGTGGTGCTGGCCGATTCGGTCGGACTGGCCCTCTTCGTCGTGCTGGACTCGCTCTCCCCGGGCGAGCGGCTGGCGTTCGTCCTGCACGATCTGTTCGCGGTGCCGTTCCAGGAGATCGGCCAGATCCTCGGCAGGTCGGCCGACGCCGCCAAGACGGCCGCCGCCCGCGCCCGCCGCAAGGTACGGGCCACGGACCGGCCCGTGAGCTCCGGCCGGGAGCATCGGGAGGCCGTCCGGGCGTTCCGCGCCGCCGCGCTCGGCGGCGACTTCGAGGCGCTGCTGCGCGTCCTCGACCCGGACGTGAAGCTGACCGTCGACACCCCCGGCGGCATGGTCGTCACCCTCGGCGCCACGGCGGTCGCGACCGGCGCCCGCAGGTTCGGCGGCGAGGTCGCCGCGCAGCGGCCCGTGCTGGTCAACGGCATCCCCGGGCACATGTCCTGGCGCGCCGACGGAACCCCGCTGTCCGTCATCGCCTTCGTCGTCACCGGTGGCCGGATCACCCGCATCCACATCGTCTCCGACCCGGCCAGGCTCGCCGCGATCGACCTGCCCGCCCCGGCCTGAGCCGGGTCCGCCCGGACCGGTCCTTCCCCTGACGAGCCGGTCCGGGCAGTGTGGGAAATGCGGCATCTGGACCGGTTCAACGGCGGCCCCTACCATGGGCGCGTGCGGCTGAACGTCCTCGGGCCCATGGAACTCGTCGTGGCCGGGCAGGTCGTACCGGTCGGACCGCCGAAGCAGCGAGCCCTGCTGGCCCTCCTCGTCATGCACGCCGGCCGCGTGCTCCCCGCCGACCTCCTGGCCGACCGGCTGTGGTCCGGCGACCCGCCGCCGAGCGCCCAGGCGAGCCTCCAGGTGTACGTCTCCAACCTGCGCCGCCGCCTGGAGCCCGACCGGCGGCCGGGCACGACCCCGGCCGTCCTGGTGAGCGCCGCCGACGGGTACGGCCTGATGACCGCCGGCCTCGTCCTCGACACCGCCGACTTCGGGACGCTCGTGTCGGCCGGGTCCGGCCACCTGGCCGGCGGACGGCACGAGCAGGCGGCGGACGCCCTCACCGAGGCGCTCGACCTGTGGCGGGGCGACCCGTACGCGGACGTGCGCGCACTGGAGTGGGCGCAGCCCGAGATCGCCCGTCTGGAACAGGTACGCCTGGACGCCGTGGAAGGGCTGGCCGCCGCCCTGCTGGAACTGGGCCGCCACACGGACGTGGTCGCGCGGCTGGACCCGTTCGTCCGCGAGCACGCGCTGCGCGAGCGGGCCTGGGAACTGCTGGTGCTGGCCCACTACCGGGCGGGCCGGCAGGCGGCGGCCCTCGCGTGCCTGCGCAGGGTGCGGGAGGTGCTCGCCGGGGAGCTGGGCATCGACCCGGGGCCGCGGCTGCGCGACCTCGAAGGCGCGGTGCTGCGCCAGGACGCCGCACTGCTCGCGCCGGACCGTCCCGCCACCCCGTCTTCCCCGTCTTCCCCGCAGCGACCGCGGGCACGGACGGCCGGGACCCCCGAGCCTCCCGCGGACGGGCCGCCCTTCGTCGGCAGGCAGGGCGCGCTGGAGCTCCTGGCCGAGGCGGCGAAGGCGTCGTCCGCCGCCGGGCAGGTCGTGCTGGTGGACGGCGAGCCGGGCGTCGGCAAGACGAGCCTGCTGAAGCGCTTCCGCGCGACCGCCGACGTGCCCGTCGGATGGGGGGCGAGCCCCGACCACGAGACCGCGCCCGCGCTGTGGCCCTGGGAACGGGTCCTGCGCGACCTCGCCGCCGCGGCCCCGCGGGCCGCCCTGCCCGCCGAGGTCGGCACGTTCCTGTCGGGCGGGCCGGCGGCCGTCCCGGCGTCCGACGCGCAGGGGGCGCGGCTGCGGTTCTTCGAGGCGGTCGGCACGTTCCTGGCCGCCGTCGGCCCGGCGGTCGTCGTGCTGGAGGACGTCCACGCGGCCGACGACGCGACGCTGCGGCTGCTGGTCCACGTGGCCTCCACCGCCCGGCCGGGCCTGCTGGTGGTGGCGACCTTCCGGCGGCACGAGGCGTCGGCGCTCACCGCCACGCTGTCGGCGCTGTCGCGGCTCGGCGCGCGCCGGCTCGGCCTGGACGGGCTCGCCGCCGACGAGGTGCGCACGCTGGTCCGGGAGCTGTCCGGCCGCGACCCGGGCAGCGGCGGGGCCGAGGAGCTGCGCCGGCGTACCGCCGGGAACCCGTTCTTCCTCGCCGAGCTGGCCCGAGCGGGCGAGGAGCTGCCCCGAGGCGTGCTGGACGTCGTGCTGCACCGGGTGGCGGGCCTGGGGGAGGAGGCGGCCCGCGTGCTGGAGCTCGCCGCCGTGATGGGCGACGAGTTCGAGGTGGTCGTCCTGGCCCGGGTCGCCGGCGGCACGGTCGGCGACCTGCTGCCGGCGCTCGACGCGGCGCTCTCCGCCGGGCTGATCCGGGAGTCGGCCTACCGGCTGGGCGGCTACGAGTTCGCGCACGCCCTGGTGACCGACGCCTTGTCGTCGCGCCGGTCGCGGCTGTGGCGGGCGCGGGTGCACGAGCAGGTCGCGAGCGTCCTGACCCAGCTGCACGGGGACCGGGACGACCGCGCGGCGGTGATCGCGCGGCACTGGCTGGCGGCGGCGGAGCTGGGCGCCGAGCCCGCCCGCATGGCGATGGACTACGCCGCCCGCGCCGCGCGGGCGGCCCTGCGGCGGCACGCGCCCGACGACGCGGCCGTGTCCTGGCAGGAGGCGCTGGCGGCGGCCGAGCCCGCCGGGGCCGGCGCGGGCGAGCGGTTCGAGCTGGCCGTCGGGCTGGCGGAGAGCCGTTATGCCGCCGGCCGGTACGACGAGGGCTACGAGGCGGTCGAGCAGGCGCTCGCCATGGCCGGCGACGACCTGGACCGGGCCGTCAGGGCCGCCGACATCGCGATGGGCCACGGCGTCTGGGTGCCCTTCCGGTATGGCCTGGACGTGGCCGCCCTGCGGGAGGCGGCGGACCGGGCCGTGCGCGAGCTGCCGCCGTCCTCGCCGGCCTGGGCGACGGCGCAGGCCGTACGGGCCGTCGTGCTCGCGCAGACCGGTCGCGAGGACGAGGTCGGCGCGGTGTCGTCGGCGGCCGTGGCGGCGGCCGAGCGGCTGGGCGACCGGGAGCTGCTGCGGCGCGTGCTCCACCTGCGGCTGCTCGCCATGCAGGGACAGGACTTCATCGAGGAACGTGCCGGGACCGCCCGGCGGCTGCTGGCTGAGCCGGACCTGTCGGTCCAGCTCCGGGTGATCGCCCAGCTCCACCTCGTCGTCCATCTCACGGTGCACGGCAGGGTCGCGCAGGCCCGGGAGCTGCTGGCGGAGCTCGGCACGCCGCTGCGCGAGCTGCACAATCCCACGCTGGCGTTGCAGGCGGCGGTGGCGCACGTGGGGCTCGACCTGTTCCAGGGCGTGCCCGAACCGGCCCGGCACGTCGAGCCCGTCAGGGCGACGCTGTCGTTCGCCGACCTCGCCTACTTCGAGGTGTCCATGCTCGCCGAACGGGCCGAGACGTTCATCCAGCAGGACCGCCTCGGTGAGGAGGTGGCCTGGATCGAGGAGGCGGCCCGGCGCACCGGCCTGGCGGGGCCCGCCTACGCCCTGGCGAGCGGGCTCGCGGACCTGGGCGAGCACGAACGCGCCCGCCGGCTCCTGCGCGAGACGCCTGCGCCGCCGCGCGACTACCACTGGGCGATGGCCACCATGTGCCGGCTGCACGCGGCGATCCGGCTCGGCGAGGCGGACGTCGTGCGGGAGGTCTACGACGCCTTCCGCCCCTTCGCCGGGCTGCTGCACGTGAACGGCACCTGCACCACGGTGGACGGCGCGTACGACGGCCACCTGGGGGAGGCGCTGCTGGCGGTCGGCGATCACGACGGGGCACGCGCCCATCTGCGGGCGGCGGTGCGCCTGCTGGAACGGGCGGGCGCGGCCTACTGGCTGACAAGGGCCCGCCAAGCCCTCGACAAGTGCACATAGAGACGGGCCGCGCACTCTGTTCCCGACACGTGAGGGAACAGACTGATGATCACACCACAACACCTGACCGGCTTCCTGATGATGCACGCCGGTTTCCGCGCCGAGTTCGGCCGCCTGGCCGAGGCGTGCGGCGACCCGCGTGACGACGCGCACGAGGAGCTGCTGGAGGAGCAGCTCGCGCTCGTGCTCGACATGCTGCACGCCCACCACTCGCACGAGGACGCCACCCTGTGGCCCAAGCTCGCCGGCCGCGCCCCGGAGGCGGCGCACGCGCTGGCCGAGCTGGAGTCCGAGCACTCCCTGCTCGACCCGCTCATCGAGGCCGCCGCCGACCGCCGGACGCCCCTGGCCGAGCGCGCGCCCACGCTGCGGCGGCTGCACGAGCTCGTCAACGAGCACCTCGACCACGAGGAGCGGACCGCCGTGCCGCTCATGCTCGGCCACCTCACCCCCGCCGACGTCGAGGCCGACAGACGCCGGGCGATGGACGACTTCGGCCGCCGCCGGGTCCCCGTCATCCTCGGCTGGCTCGCCTCCAGCGCGGACGCCGGCCTGCTCGCGGCGTCGTACGCCGACCTGCCGGTGGTGGCCCGGCTGATGTTCCGACTGTTCTGGTGGCCGGCCTACCGGCGGCGCTTCGCCCGCCTGTACGCCGCCCCCGTCCCCGCGATCACGATCCTGGAGCCGTGATGACCGCGTCCGTACCGACATCCGCACCGACCGCGTACGAGGTGGCCGAGATCTTCGACCGCGCCCTGGTCTGCGAGTACGCCTCGCTCACCCGCGACGGCCGGCCCGTCACCTGGCCCGTCACGCCGTACGTCGGCGCGGGCGGCACGTTCGACGTGAGCACCGGGCTCACCTACCCGGACAAGGCCGAGCGCGCCCGCCGCGACCCGCGCGTCGCGCTGCTCTGCTCCGGGGACGGTGGGCCGGACCGGGCGCCCGTCGTCCTCGTGCAGGGCCAGGCGACCGTCCGCGACGCGGACCTGCAGGCCGGCACCGACCGGTACGTCCGCGAGTCGATGGCCAAGACCGGCGCCGGGTTCGCCGGGATGCCGTGGTTCGTGGTGAAGCGGCTGGGATGGTACTTCGCCCGCGTCTGGGTGGAGGTGACCCCCGAGCGGATCGTCCGGTGGCCCGACGGCGACCTGTCCAGGACGCCCGACATCTGGACGAGCCCGGCGCGGGTCGTGGCGCCCGCCTCCGACCCCGCCCCCACGGGCCCCCGGCTGCCGAGCCGGTCCGCGCCGCCGGTGGACTGGCGGCCCTTCGCCGACCGTGCCGCCCGCCTGGGCGGGCCCGTCGTCACCATGGTCGCCGACGGCATGCCGCTGGCCGTGCGCACCCGATCGGCCGTACGGACCGGGGACGGCTTCGACCTGCGGCTGCCCGCAGGCGTCCAGGCGGCCGACGGGCCGGTGTGCCTGACCTTCCACCGGCACGGCCCGGCCATGGAGTGGCAGGAGAACGTGGTGCTGGTCGGGAGCGCGGCCGGAGCGGGCGACCGGCTGAGCGTACGGGTCGAGCGGGCGCTGAACGACTGGAGCCTGCCGGGCGACCGCCGCGAGCGCGGCCGCTCGTTCCTCGGTCAGGGGAGGCTGCTCAGGAAGCGGCTGGCGGCCGAGGCGGCCCGGCGTGGCCAGCCCGTGCCGCGCGTCCGCCGTCCTCGTGCCTGACTCCGGGCGCCGGGGCGATGCGCCGGACCACCACGCCGAGCAGCCAGTCCGCCGGTACGTAGCCGAAGTGCCGCGAGTCGCGTGAGGCGGCGGCGTTGTCGCCGAGCACGACCAGGCATCCGTCGGGCACGACCCGGCCGGGAGCGTCCGGCAAGGAGGCGACCTCATGGGGGACCGGGTCGCCGGGCACGGCGGCCACGCGCTTGACCACCCGGAACGGCTCGTCCACGGGCTCCCGCGCCGCGACGGGCCTGCCGGACGGCTCCCGGCCGTTCACGGGTCGGCCCGACGGCGCGCGGGGGTCGGTGGTGAGCGCGGCCTCGGCCGCCATCTCCGGCCACATCTCCGTGAGGCTGCCGGCGAGCAGCACCACCTGGCCGCGCCGGACCGCGTCCAGGGACGCCCGCCGGACCAGCACCCGGTCGCCGTCGCGGTAGGCCGGTTCCATGCTCACGCCGGCCACCGTGATGACGAGGTAGCGACGGCGCAGCCGGACGGCGACCGCGGCCGACGCCCCGAGCACACACCCCACCGCCGTCAGCAGGGCGAAGGCGGGTCTCAACGGCGTTCCCCTCCACTCATCGCGTCACCGGCTCCACCGGCTCCTCGGCGTAACCGGCCGCCTGAACGGTGAACAGCCGGGCGTACGTGCCCCGGGCGGCGAGCAGGTCGGCGTGCCGCCCCTGCTCGACGACCAGCCCGCCGGACAGGACGACGATGAGGTCGGCGTCCCGGATCGTGCTGAGGCGGTGGGAGATGAGCAGGCTGCTGCGGCCGTCGCGCATCCTCCGCAGCCGCTCGTGCACCTCGTGCTCGGCCTCGGGGTCCAGGCCCGCGTTCGGCTCGTCGAGGATCATCAGGTCCCGGTCCTCGCGGAGGAAGGCCCGCGCGAGCGCCACCCGCTGCCACTGGCCGCCGGACAACATCACCCCGTTCCCGGGGTCGTCGGCCTCGTCGTCGGCGAAGAACAGGCGGGTCAGCAGCGTCCCGTAGCCGTGAGGCAGGCGGGACAGGGTGCCGTCGATCCCGGCCCGGACGGCCGCGCCGCGGATGCGTTCCAGGTCGCCGAGCGCCGTCAGGTCGCCCATGGCGATGTTGTCGGCCGCGCTGAAGTCGTAGGTCATGAAGTCCTGGAGCACCGCGCCGACGCGGCGGCGCAACTCCTCCACGGGCACGTCGCGCAGGTCCACCCCGTCCCAGAGGATCGCCCCCCGGGTGGGGTCGTAGAACCGGCACAGCAGCTTGACCAGCGTGCTCTTGCCCGCGCCGTTGTGGCCGACCAGTGCCGTCGAGGCGCCATGGGGAAGGAAGAGGGTGACGCCGCGCAGCGCCCACGGATGGTCGTCGCTGTAGCGGAACCAGACGTCGCGCAGTTCGATGCCGTGGCGGAGCGCGGGCAGCGGCGCCGGATCGTCCGGCGCGGGCAGGTCCGGCCCGGCGTCGACCACCGCGACGTAGTGGCCGAACAGGAGCATCTGGTGGTGCGCCCCGGCCATCGACGTGATCAGCCCGCCGAGCGCCCCCTGCAGTCCGGCGACGACGGCCACGAACATCGACACGTCGCCCACCGTGACCTGCCCCCGCCCGGCCGCGACGACGACCCACACCAGGCCGCCACCGGCGATGACCGCCGACAGCGCCGCCAGCGCCCCCTGGACGACGACCTCCCGCCGGTCCGTCCGCCGCCGGGCGTCGTCGGCGGCGCGCCGCTCGGCGACCAGCCGGCCGCGGAGATAGGCGCCGAGGCCGAACAGCCGGATCTCCTTGGCCGCCGCCGCGCTGGCCAGCAGGTCGCCGTACAACATCTGCCGCCGTTCCATCGGGCCGATCCGCCACATCATCGCGGCGCGCCGCCGGGACAGCTGCAGCTCCAGGACCACCGTGGGGACGGCGGCGGCCAGCACGACGACGGTGAACTCCGCGCTGATCACGGTCAGCGAGCCGAGGAACCCGCCCAGGGTGAGCGCCCCGCGTACCACCTCGAACACCGCGTCGGCGGTCCTGGCCGGCGCGGACGCGCTCTGCTGGGCCAGCCGGAGCCGGTCCTGGAAGTGCGGATCCTCGAACCTGGCCACCCCCGCCACCCGTTCGACCGCCGCGAACAGCTCGTCGTGCGCCCGGAGGGCGGCCCTGCGCTCCATCTCGGCCCGCAGGTACTGGGCGGCGCGCGGCACGACCCCGAGCGCGACCCCCGCCGCCGCCAGCCCGACCGCGGGCCCCACCAGCCCGGACGGCGAGCCCGGCGCGGACGTCAACCGGTCCAGGACGGTCTTCGTCAGCCAGGCCACCGCGATCGGGACCACCGCGACCGCCGCCGTGCACACCAGGTACGCCAGGCCGTGCAGGGGCGCCGAACGGAACGTCAGCGCCACGGCGCGCGCCGCGGTGGCCGCGAATGCGCCGGGGGATGTCCGGGGCTCCCGGCTCACGCAGCCCTCGTGGCCCGCAGCAGGGCGACGTCGGGCGCGGTGGCGAGCAGCGCGCCGGTGCTGTCGACGACGTAGTGCGCGGGGAACCCGTCGACCGCGAAGGCCCGGCTGAGCTCGCCGTCGAACTCCTCGACGGCCACGCGGGCCACCGGTGTGAGCGTGCGGACCATCTCGTCGCTGTCCTCCCGGTCACCGGCGAGGACGGCGAGGACCTGCCGCCGCCCGCCCGGCAGGCCGCGGGCGAACTCGACGAATTCCGGCAGCGTCTCCCGGCACGTCGTGCAGCCGGGGCTGAAGAAGGCGACCAGGGTCTCGCCCGTCAGCAGGTCGCGGGAGACCGGCTCGCCGTCGACGGTGGTGGCCAGGAAGTCGCCGACGCTCCCGCGGACCCTCCCCGGCGAACGATCACCCTGGGACAGGAGGCTCTGGAGCTGGTCGGTGTGCTCCCGCAGCCGTCTGACCACTCCCAGCGTCAGCACCAGGTCGAAGAGGCACAGCGCCCCCACCAGGATCATCCCGGTGACGAGCATCGACATGACGTTCTCCTTTCGGCACCGGTCCGGCGTTCGCCGCCGGGGACACGAACAGTTCGACCAGGTCGTCCAGCCGGCTGACGAGCACGGCCAGCACCAGTCCCGCGCCGCCCGCGACCGCCGTGCCGGCCGGTTGCGACCATGCCTGCGGGTGGGCGGCTCCGCAGGTCAGGGCCACCGCCAGGAGGCCGAGGTTGCGGGCCAGATGGCGTCGTCCCAAGGGGGCCTGGGACGTCCCGAAGCACCGGCAGGACGTGCGCACGCCGCGACGCAGGGCGCGGACGATCGCCGCGCTGAACAGGCCGAGCAGGACGGCTGCGGCGGCCGACCCCGCGACGGACGCGAGCGGATGAAGAACCTGCGCGGCGATCAGCACCGGGACGGCCGACTCGGCCACGACGACCACGACCGCGGCCCGGCGGGCGGTCCGCGGTCCCGTGCCGCGGCCCAGCAGGGCGGTGAGAAGGGCGCCGGTCGCCCGGACGAACTCGGCGAAGGCCGTGCGGCCGCGGACCTTGCTCAGCGCCGACATCGCGAAGACGACACCGATCAGACACTGGCCGCCAAAAGCGACAAACTCCACCAGATTTCCTCGATACGGAGATCAAAACGCGCTTGTCCGCCCGGCCGGGCGGACAAGCGCTCAACGGCTAGCAGTAGCTGGAGATGACCGTGCACGCGGAGCAGTTCGTGCCGTGGACGAGGTCGTACAGCCTCTTGCCGTAGACGACCTGGCCGCCCATGGTGCAGCACATGTACCGCCAGGTGCAGCCGGCCGCGGTCGCCGACGCTTCGGCCTTGGGCACGACCCGCTCCAGCAGGCGGTCGCTGATTCTCGTGATCGTCGCGATCATGGTTCCGCTCTCCTTCACCAACTGGTCGTCAGCGAGGCCCGGGCTCGCCGTTCCTCGATGGATCACTCCATCCTGAACGGCGGATCTTGCGATTTTGTGGCGGCCGCCGGCACGCGGAATCCCGCACCCGAAAGGCGCGGTGACCTGCGACGACGTCGGCCCTGCGGCCGAACGCGGCCCCCGGTACGGGAAGGAGTACGGCCGCCGCGCTCACAGGTTCCTGAGGATGACGTCCGGCGTGCCCGGGTCGTCGCCGGTCTCGATGCGGGACCGTTCGCCGGCGCTGATGAGGCGGAGGTCGTGCAGGATCGTCACGGCGTTGCGCCGGCACTCCCGGGCACGGTCCTCCGCCCCGAGCGCACGGTGGACCAGGCCCAGGCCCCACCAGTGGCGGGCCTCCGTGCAGCTGCCGAGGTCGTCGGCCGCGCGGTCGGCGTCCAGCGCCATCCGGAAATAGCGCTCCGACTCCTGGTGGCGGCCCATGCGCCGGTGGGCCTCGGCGATGTAGCCGAGCGCGATGGCCGTACCCACCAGGTCCTCGATCTCGCGGGTGCCGGACAGGGCGTCGCCGAAGGCCGTGACGGCCGCCTCCGGGTCGCCGCTGCGCAGGTAGGTGACCCCGAGGTTGGTGAGCGTGATCGCCTCGCCGTACCGGTTGCCCTGGCCGCTCTCCAGGTCGACCGAGAGGCGGAAGTGGCCGACGGCCTCCGCGAACCGGCCCAGCCTGCTGTGGACGACCCCCAAGCGGTCGAGCTGGGCGGCCTCTCCCCGGCGGTTGCCGGTCAGCCGGTGTTGTGCGAGTGACACCTTCAGGTGGACCAGCGCCTCGTCCAGCCGGCCGAGGTCGGCCAGCACGTAACCGAGGTCGCCGTGGGTCACCGCCCGGTGGTGGGGGTCGCCCAGGCGGTCGGCCGCGGCGGCGCCCATCTCGCTGACCTCCCACAGCTCCCGCCACCGCCCTCGTTCGTACAGCGGGAAGAACAGCGCCGCCGACAGGGCGGTGACCAGGTCGTCGGCGCCCAGCGCCGCCGCGCTGCCCAGCACCGCCGGAAGCTGCGCGGCCTCCGCGTCGACCCACGCGTACACCTCGTGGCGGTCGCGGAAGCCCGGTCCCGCGCCGGGCGTCGCCGGCCCCAGCGTCGTACGCCACACGGCGACGGGGATCACCTGCCTGCTCGCGTCCCTGGCGACGGCCAGCCGGCTGCGCAGCGCGCGCAGGACGGCATGTCGCCGCTCCTCCGGCGGGTCGTGCTCCGCGGCGAGCTCCCGGGCGAAGAGCCGGGTCAGGTCGTGCACGCAATAACGTCCGGGGGCGGCGGTCTGCACCAGATGCGCCTCGGTGAGCTGGTCGAGCAGGTCCTCGGCGGTCGGGACCGGGAGGCCGGCGAGGGCGGCGGCGGTGTCCACGCCGAGCTCGGTGACGCCGAGCAGGCTCATGCACCGGAACATGCGGGCCTGCGCCGGGTCGAGATCCCGATAGCCGACCATGAGACTGGCCCTGACCGCGCGGTCCTCCAGCTCCAGCTCCGTGAGCCGCCGCCCCTCCTCGGCCAGCCTCTCGGCCAGCGTCCGCCAGGTCCACGAGGGCCGCACCGACAACCGGGCGGCCGCGATCGAGAGCGCCAGCGGCAGGTAGGCGCACTGCCGGGCGACGGCGTTCTGGGCCTCGATGTCGCCCGGCCCGGTGGAGGGGCCGGTGGAGGGATCGGTGGAGGGATCGGTGGAGGGATCGGTGGCGTGGCGGGTCAGCAGGGCGCGGCAGTCCTCCTCGGGCAGCACCTCCAGCTCGTACGGGACGCGGCCCTCCAGCGCGGCGAGCGTCCTGCGGCTGGTCACGATGACGCCGCAGGTCGGGCTCGCCGGGAGGAGCGCGCGTACCTGCCGGACGTCCAGCACGTTGTCGAAGACGAACAGCATGCGGCGACCGGCGGTGCGGGACCGGAACTGGGCGGCGGCCTCGTCCACGTCCGTGGGGACGGCGGCCCGGTCCACGCCGAGCGACCGCAGCAGGCGGCCGAGGGAGCGCAGGGGTTCCAGCGGTTCGAGGTCCGGCGTCGAGCCGTGCAGGTTGAGGTAGAACTGCCCGTCGGGAAAATGGCGGGCGGCCTGCCAGGCGACCTTGACCGCCA
Organism: Nonomuraea sp. NPDC047529; assembly: GCF_040642995.1. Taxonomy (NCBI): domain Bacteria; kingdom Bacillati; phylum Actinomycetota; class Actinomycetes; order Streptosporangiales; family Streptosporangiaceae; genus Nonomuraea; species Nonomuraea sp. NPDC047529. The sequence goes on from NZ_JBEYTJ010000016.1 coordinate 16,549, forward strand.
GCGCCGACTTGCCGATGCCACCACAGCCGGAGATCAGGATCGGCTGCGGACGCCTGCCGACCACGTCGCGCACGAGCGCGTCGATCAGCCCCGACCGCCCGACGAAACCCGGCACCACGGGGGGCAGCTCGCGAGGAGCGGCGGGCGTGCCGGTGCCCGGCTCCGCCGTCCGGAGCTCCACGGCGTCGCCTACTCCCTGCCGGAGCACGTGGAGCTGCGCGTCCACGAGTTCCGGGCCCGGGGACACCCCCAGGTCGTCGACCAGTCGCCGGCTGATCCCGCTGAACACCTCCAGCGCGGCGGCCTGCTCGCCGCAGCCGGCCAGCGCGATCATCAGCCGCGCGTGCGCCCGTTCGTGCAGCCGTTCCACCTGCGTGATCGCACGCAGCGGCGACAGGACGAGCTCGTGCCGGCCGAGCGAGTCGGCCACCTCAGCGAACTCCAGCGCGGCCGTCACCCGCTCGGCGCTCAACGCGGACACCCTCGGATGGTTGTGCAGCGCCGGGACGTCCAGCAGCGGGCTGTCCCGCCACAGGTCCATCGCCTGCCCGAACGACACCGCGGCCGCGTCGAGCTCGGCCCTGTCGCGATGTTCCCGCGCCTGGCGAACCAGCCGCCGGAACGCCAGGACGTCCACCTCGCCGTCCGTCACGGACAGCTGATAACCGTGCTGACGGCAAATGATGAGTTTCTTGTCCCGGGCCCCGTGATGCAATGTGCGGCGAAGCTTGCTGACATGGCCGTGCACCGCTCGTACATGACCGTCGCCGGCCGCGTCACCCCATAATGCGTCGGCGATGGATTCCATCGGCACGACCTGGTTCGCGGACAACGCGAGCAGTCCGAGAATGCCTCTCTGCCGCTCACCGCCCAACGCGGCCGACGATCCGTGCGTCCGCACTTCGAGCGGGCCCAGTATGCGCAGCCAGACCGCCGACGACGCCGCCGGACCGCCGAGGGGATCGCCCGACCCGGACGTGACCAGCGGAAGGACGTCCGACAGGCGACGCAGGGTCTCGGCGCGCGGACGGCGCGTGCGGCCCTGCTCGACGTCGCGGATCACGGCGACGCTCACCCCGGACCGGGCGGCGAGTTCCTGCTGGGTCAGGCCGGCCTGTTCACGTCGCAGACGCAGTTCGGCACTCAGGTTCTCCATTACTCGTTGCCCTCACCGAAGGATAATGAGTTCCAGAGCGATCCGGCGGCGGCTCGCCCCGAAGAGCTTTACCCGTCCCGTCATGAGGCGCAAGGATTATTCTGTCTTTTCGCGTACGGAGGGAAACGCGCGCACGTCTCACTTTCAATGACGGTTACCGGGTGAGGATGCTGATGCCCAGCATGCGGGCGCCGGTCTCCGTACGCGGGCGATGCGTGCTGCCCGGCGCGAACACGACGTAGCTGCCCGGTCCGAGCCGCCGCCCCCGGTCGATGAACTCGCCCGAGATCACGTAATAGCGTTCCTCGCCCTCGTGCACGTCCACCTCGGGCCATTCGGTCCCCGGGGCGAAGTCGTACATCCAGCCGCGGGCCCACTCGGTGGCGGGCAGGCGCCGCCGGATGATCCCGGGAACGACCTCGACGGGGTCGACCTCGTCGACATGCAGGATCTGTACGTCACTCGTCTCTTGCGTCATGACGCCATCGTCCCGGCGGACGCGGCCCCCGCCCAGTGTCTGGATTGACGTCTGCGGGTATTTTCTTGCCATGAGTGTTCAGCGAGTGGTCGCGCTGGTCCTGCCGCCGCAGTCCACGTTCGAGCTGGCGTGCGCCGCCGAGGTCTTCGGCGTGCGCCGTCCCGGCCTGCCGCCCCGGTACGCGTTCCAGGTGTGCGCCGAACGTCCGGGGGTCGTGCCGACCCTGGCGGGATACGACATGGCGGTCGGCGAGGGCCTGTCGGCGCTGGAGGCCGCCGACACGGTGGTGATCCCCGGCTGGCACCGGCGCGACGACCCGGCTCCGCCCGCGGTGATCGACGCGGTCCGGCGGGCCCACCGGCGAGGCGCCCGCCTCGTCGCGATCTGCTCGGGCGCCTTCCTGCTCGCCGAGACCGGGCTGCTGGATCACCGCAGGGCGACCACTCACTGGCGGCTCGCCGCCGAGCTCGCGGCCCGTTTCCCCGACGTCCGGGTCGAACCCGACACGCTGTACATCGACCTGGGCGACCTCGCGACCAGCGCCGGCACCGCCGCGGGCATCGACCTGTGCCTGCACCTGGCCCGAGCCGACCACGGCGCCGCCTACGCCGCGCACGTCGCCCGCCACATGGTCATGCCGCCGCACCGCGAGGGCGGCCAGCTGCAGTACAGCACCGTGCCCCCTGCCGACCGCCTGCCGGAGTCCCTGGCGCCGGTCCTCGACTGGGCCGGCGAACGGCTGCACACGCCCCTCACCCTCGACGACCTGGCCGCCCGGGCCAAGGTCTCCCCGCGGACCCTCGCCCGCAGGTTCGCCGAACAGCTCGGTGTCAGCCCCGGACGATGGCTGCTCCAGCAACGCGTCACGGCGGCGCGCGCCCTGCTGGAGGAGACCGATCTGCCGGTGGAGGCGATCGCGGCCAAGGTCGGCCTGTCCTCGGCCGCCAACCTCCGCAGACGCTTCCACTCCCTGGTGCACACGACGCCCGCCGCCTACCGTCGCTCCTTCGGCGGCCATGAGGAGGGCCCGTCGTCGCGGCCGGGCGGCACGCCACCGCCGGAACCGGCCGCCCGTCAGGGGCGCACGTAGCGCCGGAACGTGACTCCCGAGGCCAGGGAACGGTGCTCGGCCAGGCGCAGCCGCAGGTTCTCCCGTACGGGCAGGTACGGCCTGCCGCCCCCGACCATCACCGGGAACGCGTACATCCAGAACTCGTCGACCAGGTCCAGCAGGGAGACGGCCAGCTCGGGGCCGCCGAGCTGGAGGGGGCCGTCGATCTCCCGCTTCAGGCGCGTCACCACGGACGCGGCGTCCTCGCGCCGGACGATCGTGACCCCGTCGCGCACGGTCTGGAGGGTGTCGGAGAAGACGTACCGCGGCGTCTTCCTGTAGAGCTCCGCGAACTCCCGCTCGACGGCCGAGGCGCCGTCGCCGCCGAGGTCCTGCGTCCAGGGCTGTTCCATCGCCTCGTACAGCCGCCGCCCGAACAGGAACGCGCCGGTCCGGCGGACATGGTCGTTCGCCTCCTGGCGGAAGTCCTCGGGCGGGTCCATGAAGGCCATGTCGCCGTCGGAATCGGCGATGTAGCCGTCGATCGAGGTGTTCATCCAGTAGAAGACCTGGCCCATGAAACTCCTCCTTGGTCGTAGGGGTCGTCCGGGGTGAGGACCCGGCGGGGCGCCGAAACTCATCGCGGCCGGGTGCCTGTGCTGCCGCCCTGTCCGGCGGGAACCGTCAGGCGCCGGGCTCGTCCTGCCAGGGGACTGAGGAACGCGACCAGGTCATCGACATCCTCGGGCGCGAACCTGACGAACACTGCGGTCATGATCCAGTCTTGTATCAGAACCTGAGGGGGCCGTGAGCGTCGCGCAGGTCATCCGCCCTGCGTCGCCTGACGGGCGGCCTCCGCGGTGACGCGGTCGATGGCCCGGGCGGCGACGTCGGGCTGGTCGACGTAGATGTAGTGCCCGCTGTCCGCGGCCGTGCTGAGCCTGCCGCGGCTGGACAGGGCGAGCCACTTGCGCTGGCCCGCGGCCCACGCCCGCTCCAGGCGCGGCCCGTACTCGGGCAGGGCCTCCAGGTACGGCTTGCCGTGCCGGACGACCTCGACGGGGATGTCGCCGGCGGAGCGGACCTCGCCGTCGGCGACGACGAGCTTCTCCGGGTTCCGCCCCTGGAAGATCGCCAGGTTCTGCGCGCGCAGCTCGCCCGCCGGGCCCTCGGCGGTCTCGGGGATCGCCTTCTCGATGTCGTTCGTCATGGTGGGCGGGGTGGCGTCCAACAGGACCAGCCCCTTGACCCGGTCCTGGTGGTCGGGGGCGTACCTGGCGGCGATCAGGCCACCCAGCGAGTGACCGGCCAGGACGACCGGATGGTCACCGGCGACGCGGTCGAGCACCCCGGTCAGGATCCGGCCGGTGCCGGCGAAGTCCTGCGGGCCGTCCGGCTGGTCGCTCGCGCCCGCGCCGAGCCGGTCGTAGGAGCAGACCCGGTCCTTCGCGCTCAGGGTCCTCTGCAGGGCGGCCATCTTGTCCAGCCCGTCGCCTCCGCCGTGCAGCAGGACGACGACCGGCCTGTCCTTCGCCGGCTCGCCCGAACAGGACACGTTCACCGACCGGCCCGCCACGGTGATCTTCTCGGTGCCGGAGATCGCAGCGGCCCCGGAGGTCGGTGAGGAGGGGGCGAAGGGGTCCCAGTTGTCCATCGCGTCGCCGTCGCAACCGGCGACCCCCGCCCCGAGCCCCACGCAGCACAGCACGGCCACAACGGGTGTCTTGATCTTGCCGAGCACGAGGTCCTCCAGTGAGCGTCGACGCCGGGGTGATGCGCACGGCGGGCGCGAGCGGAAGAACGCGACCGGAACGCCGTGGCTGCGCCCGCAACGCTACGGACCGTGCGGTGTCTGGATCTTCACCGCACGGTGGACATTCACCGGTAGCTCGCGCGGGGGACAAGCACGGCCCGCGGGGAAGGGCCGCCGTCCCCCGTACGAGCTACCCGAGAGTGTCCACCGCACGGGGACGATTCCAGGCCGCCGCGTCTCTAGCGTTTCCGGCATCGCGGCGGCCTCCGCCGTGGAGCCGTCCGTCAGGTGAGGGAGTCGTCATGCGGTTGTTGAAACAGCTCGTGCCCGTCGCGGTGGTCGCCTTCGCCGGCGGCGCGGTCGTGGGCGCGGTACAGGGGAGCCCGCCGCTCACCCTGCTCCTCGGCCTGGGGACGGCCGCCCTGGCGCTGTTCGTGTACGCCCGCGTGGTGCGGTGGTCCGAGCGGCGCGCGCCGGCGGAGGTGGCGACGCGCGGCGCGGCCCGCGCCCTCGCACGGGGGACGCTGCTCGGCGTCGCGCTGTTCGCGGCCGTCATCCTGAACCTCGCCCTCGTCGGTGGCTACCGCGTCGACGGCCTGGGCTCGCCGGCGGGCGCGGCCGGGCTGTTCGGCTTCATGGCCGCCGCCGCGGTCTCGGAGGAGCTGCTGTTCCGCGGCATCCTGTTCCGGATCGCCGAGGAACGCATGGGGACGTGGCTCGCGCTCGTGCTGACCGGCCTGCTGTTCGGCCTGTCGCACGTGTTCAACCCGCACGCCGACCTGTGGGGCGCGATCGCCGTCGCGATCGAGGCGGGCGGCATGCTCGCCGCCGCCTACGCCGCCACCCGTACCCTGTGGGTGCCGATCGGCGTGCACTTCGGCTGGAACTTCGCGGCGGCCGGCATCTTCAGCGCCGAGGTCTCGGGCAACGGCGCGACGCAGGGGTTGCTGCACGGTGTGACGTCGGGCCCGGCCCTGCTCACGGGCGGCGCGTTCGGTCCGGAGGCGAGCCCGTACGCGGTCGTGGCCGGTCTGCTGCTGATGGCCGGGTTCATGTGGCTGGCCCGCCGCCGTGGCACCGTGGTCCCGTTCCGGCGCGGCACGAGCGCTACGCTCGCCCGGTGATCGATCTGCGGCGTGCCACGGACCTGTGGCGGCGGTGCGACGTCGTGGTCCGGGACCTGCTGTTCGGGCTGCTGCTGGCCGTCGCGTCCCTCCTGCCGGCGCTCCACGGCAAGGGGACGCAGGTCGGCGACCTGCCGGCCCGCCCGTTCGACGCGTTGGCGTACGCGGTGATCGCCCTGGAGTGCCTTCCGCTCGCCGTCCGCCGGCGGTGGCCGGCCGTGTGCCTGGCCCTGGTGTCGCTCGGCTTCGTCCTCGACCAGCTCCGCGCCTACCATCTGTTCGCGAGCAACGTGCTGCCCATCGCGCTCATCAGCGCGGGCGCCCATCTGGAGCGCCACCGGCGCGTCACCGTGGTCCTGCTGTCGGTGGCGTACGTGCCGCTCGCGCTCGCCCTCGACCGGCTCGGCGCGACCGAGCGGGTGGAGGGGTACGTGGTGTTCTACCTGGCCCTGGTCCTCGCCTGGGGCATCGGCGCGTGGCTGCGTTCCACCCGCGCCGCCGAGGCGGAACGCCGCCGCCACCTCGCCGAGGCCACCCGCGCCGCCGAACGCACCCGGATCGCCCGCGAGCTGCACGACGTCGTGACGCATCACGTGACGGCGATGGTGGTGCAGGCCGAGGCCGCCCGGTACCTGACCGCCGTCCCCGAGCGTCTCGACGCGACGGTGAGCGCCGTCACCGACACCGGCCGGCGGGCCATCGCCGACCTGCGGCACATGCTCGACCTGCTCAAGGCCGACCATGACACCGACGTCGGCCTGCCGTCCGCCGGCGAGCTCCACACCCTCGTGGAGCAGACCCGCCGGGCCGGGCAGCCGGTGGAGTTCGCCGAGGCGGGCAGCCGGGCGGAATCGGCGGGCAGCGCCGAGTTCGTCACCTATAGGGTCGTGCAGGAAGCCCTGACGAACGCCCTCAAACACGCCCACGGCAGCCCGACCGTGGTTCAGGTGCGCTACGGCGAGAAGGAGATCAGCGTGGTGGTCGGCACCGACGGCCCCGGCTCCGGGGCCGCCTCCCCCGGGGGGAGCGGGCGGGGCCTGGCCGGGCTCCGCGAGCGGGTGGAGGCCCTGGGCGGCGAGTTCGGCGCCGACCGGCAGGCGGGCGGCGGCTTCGTGGTACGGGCCCGCATCCCCGCGGGCGGCCCGTCGTGAGCGCGCCCGTCCGGGTGCTGGTCTGTGACGACCAGGCGCTGATCCGCACCGGCTTCGCGACGATCATCGACGCGCAGCCGGACCTGGAGGTGGTGGGGGAGTGCGGCGACGGCCGCGCCGCGGTGGACCTCGCCCGCCGGCTGAGCCCCGACATCGTCGTCATGGACGTGCGCATGCCGGTGCTCGGCGGCATCGAGGCCACCCGCCTGCTGGCCGGCGCGGGGGTCGAGAACCCGGTCAAGGTGCTCGTGGTGACGACGTTCAACCTCGACGAGTACGTCTACGAGGCGCTGCGCGCGGGGGCCAGCGGCTTCCTGCTCAAGGACGCCCCGCCGGCGCAGCTCCTGCAGGGCATCCGCACCGTCGCCTCGGGCGCGGCGCTGCTGGCCCCCGAGGTGACGCGGCAGCTCGTCGGCCGGTACGCGGCCCGCATCCGCCCCGCCCCGGCCGCGTCCGAGGAGACCGTGCTGACCCCGCGCGAGCTGGAGGTGCTGCGGCTCATCGCCGACGGCCGATCCAACAGCGAGATCGCCGCCACGCTGGTGATCAGCCAGGAGACCGTCAAGACGTACGTGTCGCGCATCCTGACCAAGCTCGACCTGCGCGACCGCGTCCAGGCGGTGGTCTACGCCTACCGCAGGGGCCTGGTGACCTGAGGGGCGACGCGCAGGACCCCAAGCCACGGGGTAGGGCAGGCCCTACCGCAACAAACCGGTCCACGTGACTGATCTTGGAAGCGGAACGCCGAAGGATGGGGACATCGCCACCCACTGAGGAGATGTCCCCGATGCGTAAGTACTTTGCCGCCGCAGCCGCCGCAGCCGTTCTGGTCGGCGCGGCCTCGCCCGCCATGGCCGCCTCCGGCCGGAGCGCGCAGCGGGAGATCGACCGGCTGACCCGGCAGGACGGCCTGGCCGGAGCCGTGGTCTCCGTGCGCGAACGCGACGGCCGCACGACCACCTGGACCTCCGGCACCGCCGAGCGCGGCACCGGCGGGCCGATGGTCGGCGGCGACGGGCGTTTCCGCGCGGCCAGTGTGACCAAGCCGGTGATCGCCGTGACGGTGATGCGCTTGGTCGCCGACGGCAAGGTGAACCTGGACGAACAGGTCGAGCACTACCTGCCCGGCTCGCTGCGCGGCGCCCGCGTCACCGTCCGCCAGTTGCTCCAGCACACCAGTGGCCTGCCCGAGTACTTCGACCTGGTCGACTGGACCAAGCCCGCCACCCCCGCCGATCACCTCGCGCTCGCCCTCACCCGCCCCCTCACCGGCAGGCCGGGCGGTCATTGGTCCTACTCCAACACCAACTACCTGGTCGCAGGCATGATCATCGAGATGGTGACCGGCAAGGACTTCCGCCGGGTGACCGAAGAGGGAGTCCTCAAGGGGCTGCCGGGCACGTACTGGCCCAAGCAGGGCGAGCTCGACCTCCGCGGGCGGCACGCCCACACCTACGGCATCGACCCCACCTCCCCCGGAAAGGGCGAGACGGACATGACCCGGCTTCCGGGCCACGCCTTCGGCGCCGGCGGCGGCCTGGTCTCCACGCCTGAGGACCTCAACCGGTTCTGGCAGGCCGTCCCCGAGCGCACGCTGCGCGGCATGCTCACGGGCGCGGTCCCCGCCTCCGACCCCAAGGGCAGCCGGTACGGGCTCGGCGTGTACACGTACCCGCTGAGCTGCGGGCCGGTCTGGATGCACGACGGCGGGCTGCCGGGAGTCCGCGTGCTCAGCGGCCGTGACCGCAAGGGCCGGGCCGCCACCGTCTACGTCACCGGCACCCCGAAGGACGACAAGCACCTGTTCGCCGCCCTCGACGCCGCCCTGTGCCAGTAGCCCACGCCTCGCCCGCCGCCGGGCCGACTCGTGGGGGACGGGGGGCGGGGCGTCCCGTCGGCTCGAATTTTGCGCCCGGAGGGATAGGGCTTCATGGCTCGACACGAACAGTAGTGGATCAAATACTCAAAGCGACAAAGTTCTGGGTGAAGGGAGTCCCCTCATGCCAACCGCCCGCATCGCCTCCGGTCAGACCACCCCCGGACAGGGATGGCAGCCCTACGGTCCCAACGGCATCTACATCGACGTCGACACCTCATCCGCGCACTTCACCGGCCGTCCCGTCTACGTCACCTCCATCGGCAGCACCGGCGGCAACCAGTGGAACCTGGTCGGCCCCAGCGCCGTCTACGACGCCACCGCCACCAAGTTCCGCGTGTACGTGCAGTGGCGGGACGCCTCACCGCTCTCCCCGGCCGCCGCGCAGCAGTTCGGCTGGTTCATCCAGTGGATCGGCTACGACAACCCCTGACCCGCGGCCCGTACGGCCGGCACGCCCGGCCGTACGGGTACCCGTCTACTTGAGGCTCCCCGCCGTGATCCCGCTCACCACCTGGCGGTTGAACACCACGTACACGGCGATCATCGGCAGCGTGATGATCGACAGGGCCGAGAACAGCAGCCCGTAGTCGGTGACGTACCGGTTGGAGAAGGCCAGCAGGCCGGTCGGGATGGTCTTGAGCGAGTCGTCCTGGATGTAGAGCAGGGCCAGCAGGAACTCGTTCCAGCACGACAGCGCCGAGAACACCGCCACCGTGGCCAGCCCGGGCCGCAGCAACGGCAGCGCGATCAGCAGGTAGACCCGCAGGTCGGAGGCGCCGTCGATGTGCGCGGCCTCGAACAGCTCGCGCGGCAGCGCGTCCAGGTAGACCTTGATCAGGTACGTGGCCAGCGGCAACCCCATGGCCGTGTACGGAATGATCAACGCCCACCGGGTGTCGCTCAGCGCCAGCTCGGTGAACATCGTGCTCTGGGCGATGAAGTACGACTGCAGCGGCAGCAGCAGCCCGAGCGCCAGCAGGCCCATGAGCAGCCCGCGCCCGCGGAACTCGAAGCGGCTGAACGCGAACGCCGCCGCCGACGACAACGCCAGGATCAGCAGCACCGACACCGAGGTCACGATCACGCTGTTGAGCGCGTACCCGCCGATGCCGCCGACCTCCCACGCCTCGGCCCAGCGGCCGAAGTCCAGCGCCTCGGGCAGGGCGAACGGGTCGGCGAAGATCTGCGCGTTGGACTTGAAGCTGGAGGCGACCATCCACAACAACGGCAGGAAGAACGCCGCCGACACCACGGCCAGCAGCACGGTCGAGAGCCTTCTCATCGGGCCGTCCTCCTGCGCAGGCGCATGAAGACCAGCCCGATGAGCACGACGGCCGCGGTCATCAGCACCGCCATGGCGGAGCCGTACCCGACCTCGCCGTCGCGGAAGACCACGCGGGTCAGGTAGGTGGTGGGGATCTCCGTCGCGTTGTACGGCCCGCCGCCCGTCATGACGTAGAACAGGTCGAACGTCTGGAAACCGCCCGTGACGCAGAGCAGCAGGCAGACCTCGACCGCGTCCCTGATCATCGGCACCTTGATGCGGCGGAAGATGGCCAGCTCGCCGGCGCCGTCGAGGCGGGCGGCCTCGACCACGTCCGACGGGATCTGGGCGAAGGCCGCGTAGAAGATCGCCATGTAGAACCCGGCGTACACCCAGCCGGAGACCGCGCAGACGGCCGGCAGCGCGGTGCCCTCGTCGCCCAGCCAGACCTTGCCCGGCAGGCCGACGACGTCAAGGAGGGCGTTGACCAGGCCGAAGTCGGCGTTGTAGACGAACGCCCACAACACGGCCACGACCACCATCGGCAGCATCACCGGCGTGAACAGCGCCACGCGGAACCAGGGGGCCCCGCCGCGCCGGGTGACCAGCAGCCCGGCCAGGACGAGCCCGACCGCGACCTCCAGAACGATGGTGACAAGGATGTAGACACCGACATGAACAAACGAGTCCAGAAATATCGTGTCCTGGGCTGCTCTGAGGAAATTGTCGAAGCCGACGAACGTCATCGGCCCGAAACCGGTCCACTCGGTCAGGCTGAACGCCCCGGTCGCCAGCGCGGGCGCGAGCACCGCGAAGCCGAACACCAGCAGCGCCGGGGCGGCGAACAGGTACGGCGTGAGCTTGCGTCTCATCCCGCGACGGCCAGCGCTTCCTTGGGAGACTTCGCCCCGCCGAGCACCGCCGCCAGAGCACGGTAGAGCGCGTCGGCGCGCTTGAGGTCGTAGCCGGTGTCCGGCGGCGAGACCACAGTCCTGGCGTCGGCCAGCAGGTCGTTGAGCCGGGTGCTGCGCGCGTCCACCTGCTCGGCGCCCTCCGCCCTGGCCTGGGGCACGGTGCCCGCCTTGACGAACGCGGCGGCGTTGGCCGGGGAGTTCAGCAGCGCCAGGAACTCGGCCGACTCCTTGACCTTCGCGCTCCTGGCGTTGATCACGTAGCCGGTGACGACGCCGATCACGCTCTCCTGGTCACCGGCGCCGCCGGTCATCGCCGGCAGGTTGACGTAGTCGAACTCCAGCTTGGGCGCCTCGTCCAGGGCCCAGCTGACCAGCCACGAACCGATCGGGTGCATGGCGGCCTTGCCCTGGAAGAACAGCTGCGCGCCCTCGTTGTCGTTGGCCGCGTTGGCGCTCTTGTTCACGCACCGGTGGTCGCGGAGCTGGGCCACGTAGCCGAGCGCGTGTTCCCAGTCGGGGTTGGACATGGGGGCCTTGCCCGACAGCACGTCCTGGTAGGACTGCTCGCCGACGACCCGGGAGACAAGGTGGGACAGCCAGTTGCCGGCGGCCCACAGGTCCTTGTTGCCCGAGGCGATCGGGGTGACGCCCTTGGCGTTGAGCGTGTCGCAGGCCGTGAGGAGTTCCTCGAACGTCTTGGGCGGCTGCACCCCGGCGTCGGCCAGGATCTTGGTGTTGTACCAGAGGACGTTGGTCACGTCGGCCGCGAAGGGCACCATGACCGTCTTGCCGTCGATGGTGGTGCGCTTGTATGCCTCGTCCGGGATGAGGCCCTTGAGGGGGCCAGCGGTGACCTGGGGGGAGATGTCGGCCGCGAAGCCGTCCTTGACCCGGGTGCGCAGCCGGTCGCCCGCCCACTCGAAGTAGATGTCGGGCGCCTGCCGGCCGTTGAGCAGGTTCTGCAGGCCGATGCTCTGGTAGAGGTCGTCCTCCTGGAAGTTGAGCTCGACCTTGGCGCCCGGGTGCGCCTTCTCGTACTGGGCCGCGACGTCCTTCCACACCTTGATCTGCTCCTCGCCCGGGGAGCTCATCGCGATCCGTAACACCTTGTCGGTGGCCGGGCTCTGCCCGCCGCCGCAGGCCGACACCAGCAGCATCAGGGCGAGCGCCCCGGCCGTCCTGTTCACCATGGGAACTCCTCAAGACAGTCGCCGAACACCCGCTTGCGGGCGGGGCGACGGGGGTGCGGTCGTAAGTCGTGACGAGCGGCGGCCAGCAGCGCCTGCGCGCCCCGCTCGAACTCCTCCAGCCAGGGCCGGGCCTCCTCCACCGGCCCGCGCAGCAGGTGCCCGGCCGCGTCGTGCGGTTCCAGGCAGGAGCCGCGCACGTTGTCGGCGAAGATCCGGTAGGCGGCCAGGTCCTGGCCGTCGCCGACGACGTCGGCCAGGGCCCGCTCCCAGCTCTCCTGCGGGTCGTAGCCCTCCGGGTCGCGCAGGTAGTCGGCGACCGTGGCGAAGGCGATCTTCGAGGATTCGTAGAGCTCCATGCCGTTGGCCACGACGCCGGTCGCGAACCGGTACAGGTGCCTGTCCCTGCCCTGGTACGGCCCCACGTGCAGCTCGTGGCTCATCGCGACGTCGTTGACCGGGTAGTTGTCCCAGTAGAGCGGGGCCCTGTTCAGCGTGCGGGTGACGGCGGCGGCGTCGGCCAGGTCGATGGTGGGGGAGCAGATGCTCCGGCCGGTCCAGAACAGGTCGATCCGGGCGTCGATCAGGCCCAGGGCCCGCAGGTAGGGGTGGTCGCCGGTTCCGCAGTAGACGGTGGGGCAGACCGTCAGCCGTCCGGTGCGCGCGAAGACGGCGTCGATGAGCGCGACCTGGGCCTGCGCGAGGTCGTCGAAGGCGGCGACGTCCCGGGGGTGCCGCAGCCGCATGGGGATGTCGTCGAGCAGCAGCCCCACCCCGGCGGCCCCGGCCTCCATGGCCTGCTCGAACGCCACGCACAGGGCCTGGACGTCCTTGCCGTCGGAGTAGCGCAGCGACAGGCCGGGGGAGAGACAGTGGACGACGTCGACGCCCGCCTGCCTGTCGCGTGCGGCCAGCTCGGCGAGCCCCTGGACGCCGGCTTCCCGCCAGGAGGGCCGGTCGGCCTTCGGCGCGTACACGTAGGTGTTCATGCCTCGCGCGCCGAGGAAGCCGAGCAGGTCGAGCCGCTGCTCGTGACTCCATGGACGCCCGTAGAACCCTTCGATGACTCCACGGACGGCAAAGCCGGCTGACTTCATGAAGACAGTAAAGAGTCTTTATTTCATCTAGGCAAGAGTCTTTACCAGAACTCTCAAAAATCGGAACGACAGGGCAGCCGGCATGAAGTCTGCCTAGGGAGGCGATCGCCTGGGCATAGCCGTGCGAAACACCCAGGCCACCACGTTCTACACCAAACTCTGCGTCAACCGGGCTCAAGCACGAGGTGCCGACGGCCGCCGGCCGGCGAACCCGGCCCTGAGCCGCCGTTCCACCGCCTCGGACGTCCCCCCGAGGCGGTCCAGCCCGTGCAGCGCCGACCCCACGATCGGCGGCGCGTCCAGCACCCGGACGTCCACGCCGGGCAGCCCCTCGCCGATCCGGGCCATCAACCGGGCGTCCCGGCCGGTCAGCACCCCGCCCCCCAGCACGACGGGCACGCCCACCTCGCCCCAGTCCAGCCGCGCGATCGCCGCGGCGGCCCAGGCGGCGACCTCGTCGCCCAGCCGCTCGACCAGCGAGACGGCGACGGCGTCCCCGCGTCCGGCGACCTCGAACAGCACCGGCACCAGCTCGTGCAGCCGTTCCTCGGGCAGGTGCCCGAGGTGGAAGCCCACGCACACCGAGGCGACGTCCGCCAGGCCGTACCACCTGGCGACCTCCTCGCGCAGGAGGGTGCGCGGGCCGCGGCCGTCCTCGTCGCGCACGGCCCACCACAGCACCTCCTCGCCCAGCCACTCCCCGCCGCCCCAGTCGCCCGAGCGCCGTCCCAGCGCCGGCCACCGCGCGACCTGCCCGTCGGGGCCGCGCGCGACGCAGTTCATCCCCCCGCCGCACACGACCGCCACGCCGTACGGCACGTCCGCGCCCGCGCGCAAAATCGCGAAGGTGTCGTTGTCCACGGTGACCTCGGGGGCCCAGTCCCGCGCTTCGACGGCCGCCTGCAGGAGCTCCTGCTCGATCGGCAGATCACAGTGCGCCAGGAAGGCCGACACCCGTCGCGCCACGTACCCGGGCCCGGCGCCGTCCGAGGGGCTTCGGCCCGCCTCGCGCACGGCCGCCGCCACGAGGTCGGCGAGCAGGTCGATCGCGGCGGGAAGTTTCGGGCCGTGCGGCTGGAAACCGCCGCCGCGAACCCAGGCGAGCAGCTCGCCCGAGCCGCCGACCAGCGCCACGTCGGTCTTGCTGTTGCCCGCGTCGATCGCCAGGACCGCGGGTGCGGTCATGAGGCCCAAGCCTGGTGGGCCGCGAGCAGGCGGTCGGCGAGCCCCTGCGCCAGGTCGTACTGCCCGACCAGCGGATGCGCCAGCAACGCCGCCTCCACATGCGCCCGATCAGGGCGGGCCGCGGCCCGTACGGCCAGCTCCTCGTACGCGCTGACGTGCGCGATCAGCCCGGCCTGCAAGGGCTCCACCTCGGGCACGGCGAGCGGCACGGCCCCGGCGCGGGTGATCCGCGACGGCGCCTCGATCACCGCGGACGCCGGCAGGAAGGGCAGGGTCCCGTCATTGCGGACGTTGACCACCTGGACGTCCCCCCGGTCGGCGAGCAGCGAGGAGAGCAGGTCGACCGCGGCCGTCGAGTAGTGCGCGCCGCCGCGCTGCTCCAGGAGCTTCGGCTTGTCGTCCAGCGACGGGTACATCGCCAACAGTCGCCGCTCCAGCTCCAGCACCTCCTGCGCCCGCGTCGGGCGTCCGCGCTGCTCGGCCACCACCTGGTCGTGCGCGTAGTAGAAGCGCAGGTAGTAGGAGGGCACGACGCCCAGAGCGGTGATCAGCTCGGCGGGCAGCTCGCACTCCCCGGCCAGCTCGGCGACGTGCCGCTCGATCAGCCCGGGAAGCACGTCGACCCCGTCCACCCACGCTGACCGCTCCCACGACAGGTGATTGAGCCCGACATGTCCCAGCGTGAGCTTCGACGGCTCGCATCCGTGCAGCCGCGCGAAGAGCCGCTGGAACCCGATGGCCACGTTGCACAGCCCGACGGCGCGGTGTCCGGCGTCGAGCAGGGCGCGGGTGACGAGGCCGACGGGGTTCGTGAAGTCGATCAGCCAGGCGTCGGGGGCGAGGACGCGGACCCGTTCGGCGATGCGGAGCACCTCGGGAATGGTCCGCAGGGCCTTGGCCAGGCCGCCCGCTCCCGTGGTCTCCTGGCCGACGCAGCCGCACTCCAGCGGCCAGGTCTCGTCGCCGTGCCGCGCGCGTTGCCCGCCGACCCGTAATTGCAGCAGCACGGCGTCGGCGCCCTCGACGGCGTCGTCGAGGTTCGTGGTGAGCCTGACGCGTCCCGCCCTGTCGCGCAGCATCCGGGAGGCGAGGCCGCCGACGATGTCGAGGCGTTCCCGGTCGGGATCCATGAGGACGAGCTCGTCGAGCTCCAGCTCGGCCAGCCCGCCGGCGAGCTCGGGCGTGTACGTGGAGCCGCCCCCGATGACCGTGACCTTCATCGCCCCTCCGCCCCTGAACCTGTGGTGGCGGACTTGGCCGTCCCGGCGGCCTTCGCCGTAGCGGAGATCTTGGCGGCGGCCGAGATGCGCCGGGTGGCGACCGACTCCCTGAGCAGGCGGGTGCCGTGTGCCAGGCCGCCGGTCAGCACGGGGGCGTTGCCGAGCGCCGAGATCCCGACGTCGGGCGGATGCCGAAGCATGCCCGCCAGCGCGGCGTTGATCTGCGGCAGGATGCTCTCGCAGGCCAGCCCGATGCCACCGCCGAGCACGACCAGCTCGACGTCGACGACCCGCGAGATGGTGGCGATCCGCAACGCGATCCGCCGGGCCTCCTCGGCGACGATGGCCGAGGCCAGTCCGTCTCCCTGGGAGGCGGCGGCGAAGATGGCCTCCGGCGTGGCGTCGAGCCGCAGCACGGTGTCCCCGTCGCGCAGGCTCGTGGCGATCCACGCGCGGGCGAGGTTCATGAGGGCGTCCCCGGAGGGGCTGTCGGGCAGCTCGTCCTCGCCGGGGGCCGGATCGTCGACCTCGCCCGCCGCCCCACGGTGACCCCGATGCGCCCGATCGCCCAGGATCAGCCCGGCCCCGACGCCGGCGCCGATGGAGAGGAACGCGAAGTCGGCGACCCCCCGCCCGGCCCCGAGCGCGTGCTCGCCGATGACCGCCAGGTTGGCGTCGGTCTCGACCTCGGCGGGCACGCCCAGCGCGTCCTCCAGCCCGGCCCGGATCGCCATGCCCTCCAGCGCGGGCCGGTTGCTCTGCCGGATGACGCCTTCCTCGGGATCGACGACACCCGGCACCCCGGCCGCGACCAGCTCGATCCCCCCACCCGTGTCAGGGGCCAAAGCGTCGCGCACGGCCACGGCGGCGCGCAGGATCGTCGCCGGACGGGAGTCGTCGATGCGTTCGTCGTGCCTGGCCAGCATCGTGCCGCTCAGGTCGCACAGCGCGCCGCGGACGAAACGGGTGCCGATGTCCAGGGCCAGGACGTGGGCCAACGAGTGCACCGGCTCGAAGTAGACCGCGCCGTAGTGCATCTCGCCCGGCGGTTGGGCCTGGCGGACCAGGCCGGCGGACACGAGGAGGTCGAGGGCGTTGGCCACCGTCGGCTTGGTCATGCCGGTGCGGCGGCTCACCTCGGCCCGCGAGATCGGCGGGTCGGCCCGGATGGCCTCCAGGACCACGGAGGCGTTGATCTCGCGCAGGGTGGTGAGCGTCGCATGCTGGGACATGACGTGAATTCTAGTAAAGACTCTTGCCCGAATGCAATAAAGACTCTTTACTGTATCTCGCAGCCCCCTCATCCGGAGGAACCCTCATGGCACGACTCCACAACCTCCTGCTCGCGGCGACCGTCGCGCTCTCCCTGGGACCGGCCGCCGCGGCCGTGCCCGCCGAGGCCGCCACGGTCGTCGACCCCTTCGTCCTCCAGGTCGGCGCGACGCTGCCCGCCCTGTCAGGCAAGATCGCCGCACTCGCCGCCGGCCCCGGCGGAGTGATCGCCGCCGCCCACGACAAGGGCCTGGCCCTGTACGCCTCGGGCGCCTGGACCTCCCTGTCGGCCACGGCCGCCTACAAGGTCGTCTGGCGCGGCGACGACCTCGTCGCCCTCACCGCCGACGGCCTGCTGACGATCAGGAACGCGGCCAAGGACTCCGCCCGGAAGGCGGGGGAGGGCGAGCCGGCCGACGCCGCCAAGGGAGGGGCCGATCGGCTTCCGTCCGGGGTCGACCCGGCCACGGCCCTGCTGGTCGGCGGTGACGACCTGATCCTCGTCCAGGGCGACCGCCTCTACCGCAAGGGCCCCGGCGGCTCGTGGCGTCCCGACCGGCTCCCGGGTCAGGCCACCGCCGTGGCCCGCGCCGAGTCCGGTGCCGTCGCCGTCGCCACCGCCACCGCCGTCTTCGAGCAGACCGGCCGGTCGTGGACCCAGATCTCGCCCGCCGTCGGCACCACCCACCTGGCCTACGACTCCAAGGGCCGCCTCTGGCTGGCCGGCGCCACCGGCCTCGGGCTCAGGGACGGCGCCACCGTCAAGCAGTACGGTCCCGCCGAAGGTCTGCCCATGCTCGGCTTCACCGCGATCGCCCCCGGCGCCGGCGGCGACGTCTGGCTCGGCACGGCCAAGGGCGCCGTGCACTTCGACGGCACCACCTGGGAGTACCGCCAGGGACGCCGCTGGCTGCCGGACGACGCGGTCGCCGCCATCGCCGTGGACGCCGACGCCAACGCCTACTTCGGCACCGCCACGGCCGCCGGAGTCATCGAGGCCCGCCGTACGACGCTGGAGGAGAAGGCGGCCGTCTACGAGCAGGCCATCCAGACCAGGCACAAGCGCACCCCGTACGGCTTCGTCGAGGGCATCGGGCTGGCCAGGCCCGGCGATCTGACCCAGTACGGCCAGGGCGCCAGCGACAACGACGGCCTCTGGACGGGCATGTACGGCGCGGCCGAAGTGTTCAAATACGCCGCCACCAAGGACGCCACGGCCAAGACCAACGCGCGCAAGGCGTTCGAGGCCCTGAAGTTCCTCGGGGACGTCACCCAGAGCGGCACCAACCCGGCGCCCAAGGGCTTCATCGCCCGCACGATCCTGGAGACCACGGCCACCGACCCCAACATCAAGGACAACGAGCAGCACGACCGCGACAAGCAGAAGGGCGACGCGTACTGGAAGATCCTGGTCCCGCGCTGGCCCAAGAGCGGCGACGGCAAGTGGTTCTGGAAGACCGACGCCAGCTCCGACGAGCTGGTGGGCCACTACTTCCTCTACGCGCTCTACTACGACCTGGTCGCGACCGGGGCGGAGAAGGACGAGGTCGCGGGCGTCGTCACCCGGCTCACCGACCACCTGATCGACCACGACTTCTCCCTGACCGACCATGACGGCAGGCCCACCCGCTGGGGCTTCTTCAACCCGGAGGAGCTCAACGGCAACCCGTGGCGGCGGGAGGAACGCGGCCTCAACAGCCAGACGATCATCACCTTCCTCACCATCGCCGAGCATGTCGCGAAAAATCCGGAAAAGTACGCCAAGGCCAAGGCCAAACTCATCGACGAGAACGGCTACGACCTGAACACCCAGCAGCCCAAGGTCACCGCGGGAGTCGGGGGCGGCAACCAGTCCGACGACGAGATGGCCTTCATGAACTACTACCACCTGCTCCGCTACGAGCAGGACGCCGGCCTCAAGGCCACCTGGGCCCGCTCCCTCTACGACTACTGGCAGTTGGAGCAGTACGAGCTCAACCCGTTCTTCAACTTCATCGCCGGCCTCACCCTGAAGGACCAGGTCTGGACCGACGCCTACGGCCCGTTCCCGCTGGAGATGAACGGACCCTGGCTCCAGCAGTCGATCGACACCCTCAAGCGCTTCCCGATCAACATGATCGACTGGAAGCAGAGCAACAGCCGGCGCCTCGACGTCGTCAACCTCAACCAGCACATCCGCCCGGACGCCGACCCGAAGAAGCTCGGCATGCTCCGCAGCGGCACCGTGCTGCCGATCGACGAGCGGGTGATCAGCCACTGGAACCACGACCCGTACAAGCTGGACCAGGGCGGCGACGGGTACGGCGAGAACGACGGAACCTCGTACCTGCTGCCGTACTGGATGGGCCGCTACCACGAGTTCATCGCCGAGAAGTGACCTCCGGCAGCCCGCCGGCGACCTCCCCGGGACGCGCGCCGAAACCCTCGTGATCCCGGGGAACCCCGTCGCGACGCCCCTCCGCCTGCCGGTCGGCACCTGACCCCGACCGGCAGGCGCCCCTCCGACACCCCCGACCACGGCGGTCGCGATGCTCTCGACCTCCGCGTGGCCCGGCCGAGGAGGCCCTGGCAGGCCGCGACGGACCGTCAGCCGAGTTGCTGGGCCAGGCCGACGATGATGCCCTCGGGGCCTCGGACGTAGCAGAGCCGGTAGCTGTCCTCGAACTGCTCCAGCGTCCCGACGAGTTCGGCGCCGTGGGGACGCAGCCGGGCGATGACGTCCTCGATGTCGTCCACGGCGAACATGACGCGCCGAATGCCCAGGGTGTTCACCGGCGCCACCTCCGGCTCGGCGCTGATCGCCTTCGGCGTGTGGAACCTCGCCAGCTCGATGCCGCCGCCCCCACCCGGGATCCGCAACATCGCGATCTCCTGCCGGACCCCGCTGAGCCCGATGATGCGCTCCGCCTGCTCCGCCCAACCTCCCTCGACCGGACCCCTGCCCTCCAGCTCCATGCCGAGCTCGACGAAGAACGCGATCGCGGCGTCAAGGTCGTCCACGACGATGAGGACGTTGTCCATCCGCTGAACCGTCATGCTGCATCTCCTCCATCACACACCCAGCCCGTGACCACGGGCATCCCCGGGACGGATCCGGCACCGCATTCTCGACACCCGTGCCCCGGCTCCCGTCCGCGATCATCCCTGCCCGAACACGCCCACCTTGCCCCTCTGAGCGGTCACCCAACAGATGCAGATGTCATCGCCTTGTCCCCGTCCGACGCGTACCTGATCGCGAACGACCGCGTTACCGAGAGCGCGGAGCTGCGTCGGTGGCTAAGGCTCCCGGGGGGTGCGGAGGACTTGGCGGACCGCGTCGCGTAGCCACTGGTGGGCGCCGTCGGCGGTGTGGCGGGGGTGCCAGGCCATGCCGATCGTCAATGGTGGCAGCGGGAGCGGGATCTCCAGCAGGCGCAGGCCGAGCGCGTGGGCCGCGTCGCCGAGGGGGGAAGGGGGCTCGCCCGGCAGCGCGGTCGGGACCAGGCACACCACGTCGCCGACCGCGGCCAGCGCCATCGCCGCCAGGTGTCCGGGCAGGACGGCGCTGACCCGGCGGCTGAGCCCCTGCTCGGACAGGGCCACGTCCAGCGGGCCGGTGAAGCGTCCCCGGCGGCTGACCGCCACGTGCTCGGCGGCGGCCAGCCTGGCGGGCGTCAAGGGGCCCTCGGTGAGCGGGTGCCCGGCCCTGACGCCGGCCGCCATCCGCAGCGTGACCAGCTCCTCGACCCGGGTCTCCGGGTCGACGTGGTCGATCGCCCCGAGCTCCAGATCGATCCGGCCCTCGCGCAGCGCGGGGCCGGCTTCCCACTCCTCGGCCAGCACCCGCAGCGCGTCCCCCGGCGCCTGGCGCCGGGCCAGCCCGAGCAGCCCCGGCGCCAGCGCCGCGCCGACCAGGTCCGAGGCCTGGACGGTGAAGGTGCGCCGCAGTGCGGCGGGGTCGATCCGGCCGCTCGGGGTGAGCAGCGCCTCCAGCCGGCGTACGACCGCGGCGGCCTCGTCCCGCAGCGCCTCGGCGCGGGGGGTGGGCACCATCGTCTGTCCTGCCCGTACCAGCAGCGGGTCCTGGAGCACCCGGCGCAGCCGGGCCAGGGTACGGCTCATCGCCGCGGGGGACGTACGCAGCCGCGCGGCGGCACGCGTGACGCTCTGCTCGGTCAGCAGGGCGTCGAGGGCGACGGCGAGGTTGGCGTCGAGGTTCGGGATCGGGCTGCTCACCGGCGTTATTCCGTTTCGGGCAATGATTGCTTGCTGATGTTCCCATTGTGGCAACACGAGGCGGGTCGGCACGATCTGGGGACCGAACCGATCCGACAGACCGCGAGGTTCTCATGATCGTCATTACCGCCCCCACCGGGAACATCGGCCGGCGACTGCTGTCACTGCTGGTCGAGGCCGCGCCCGCACACGGAGAGGAGTTGCGCGTCGTGGTCCGCGATCCTGCCCGGCTCCCCGAGGCCGTGCGCGGGCGCGTCGAGGTGGTCACCGGCTCGCACGGTGACGCCGCGACCGCCGACCGTGCCTTCGCCGGGGCCGACGCCGTCTTCTGGCTGGTGCCGCCGGACTCCTCGGCCACGCCGGAGGAGGCGTTCAGCGGCTTCACCCGTCCGGCCGCGCGCGCGTTCGCCGCCCACGGCGTCGGCCACGTCGTGGGCATCTCGGCGCTCGGCCGCGGCACCCCGCAGGCCGACCGGGCCGGGCTGGTCACCGCCTCCCTGGCCATGGACGACCTGATCGCCGGCTCCGGCGTCGCCTACCGCGCGCTGGCCAGCCCGTCCTTCTTCGAGAACCTGCTGGAGGAGGCCGGCTCGATCCGCGAGCACGGCGTCTTCACCGACACCGTCGCCGCGGACCGTCCGGCCCCGCTGGTGGCCGTGGCCGACCTCGCCGCGGCGGCGGCCGGGCTGCTGCTGGACCGGTCCTGGACCGGCGTCGGCAGTGTTCCGGTGCTCGGCCCGCAGGACCTGTCGCCCGGCGACCTGGCCCGCATCATGACCGAGCAACTGGGGCGTCCGGTCCGCTACCGGCGGCAGCCGCTCGACGAACTGCGGTCCACCCTGCTCGGTTACGGCCTCAACGAGGCGTTCGTCGAGGGCGTCGTCGACATGAAGCGCGCCAAGGACCAGGGCCTGGACGCGGACGTCGCCCGTTCGCCGCGGGCGGGCCGGGCCACCGGATTCGCGCAGTGGTGCGCGGAGACCCTCAAGCCCGCCGTTCTCGCCGCCCCGGAGGCCGTCGATGCCCGCTGACCGGACCGAACCCGCGGTCACCGCGTTCATGCTGGTCAAGACCACGCCCGAGTGGCTGGCGATGACGGTGGCCGAACGCGTCGAGGCCTTCACCACCCAGGTCGTCCCGGTGATCGAGGCCCGCACCCGCGGCGTCCGCTCCCGGTTCTACGACACGGAGTTCTACTCGGCGCGGGTCACCGACGTCTGGGTCTGGGAGGCGGACGACCACGACGCCTACCGGCTGCTGATCGACGCCTTGCGCGAGACCCCCTTCTGGGACCGCTACTTCGACGTCGTGGACCTGCTCGTGGGCACCGAGAACGGCTACGCCCGCATCTACGACGTGGACCCGGTGGCCACCCTCGCCACCTGACGCTGCTCCCTGACCGGCCGGTGCCCCCTTCACCCTGGGGGAGCACCGGCCCGGCCGCATGAAGCCCGTATTGCATCAACCGATGCAAAACCGGTAGCGTGCTCGTATGGCAAGGCCGCGATCATTCGATGAGGACCAGGCCCTGGACACCGCGATGCGCACGTTCTGGGCGAACGGCTACGAGTCCACCTCGACCAGAGACCTGTGCGAGGCGCTCGGCCTTGACCGCAGCAGCGTGTACAACGCCTTCACCAACAAACGCGAGCTGTTCAAGCGCGCACTGACCCGCTACATGGACGCCACCACCGCCGACCAGCTCCGCATCCTCGACGACCCCGAACTCCCGGCGATCGACCGCGTTCGCGCCCTGTTCGCCAAGATCCTCCGGACGGAGGCGGAGAACCGGCGTGACGGTCACGGCCTCGGCTGCCTGACCGTCAACACCACGATGGAGCTCGCCGCCCGCGACCCGGAGATCAGCCTGATGCTCGCCCGCGACGCCGAGCGCCGGCTCGTCAGCCTGGGCACGGCCATCAGGAGCGGGCAGCGCGACGGCGACATCGGCTCCACCCGCGATCCCGCCGAGCTGGCCAGGTTCCTCAACGCCGTCATCGCCGGGATCCGGGTGGCCGCCCAGGGCGGCGCCGACGACGCCGCCATCGCCGCCATCGCCGCCACGGCCATGGACGCCCTGGCCTGACCCCGGCTTTTTTCATGCCTGAATTCTGCACCGATTGATGCAAAAAGGAGTCCCCCTTGCCCAGAGCCGTCTACGTCCTGGCCATAGGCATCTTCGCCATGGTGACCAGCGAGTTCGCCGTCGGAGGACTGATGCCCGAGATGGCGGGCGGACTCGGCGTGACCATCTCCCAGGTCGGCTATCTGATCACCGCGTTCGCGGTGGCCATGGCGGCGGGCGGGCCGCTGATGACCGTCGCGCTGGTACGGATACGCCCGAAGCCCGCGCTCCTGCTGCTGTTCGCCGTCTTCCTGGCGGGCAACGTGCTCGCGGCCGTCGCGCCCTCGTATGCGGTCATGACGGTCGCGCGGGTCGTCACCGGCGTCGCCTCCCAGGCGTTCTTCGGGGTCGCCATCTCGGTGGCGGTCCAGCTGAGCCGTCCAGAGGTACGCGGCCGCGCCCTCGCCGTCGTCCTGAACGGGTTGATGCTCGGCACCCTGCTCGGGCTGCCGCTGTCCACGTTCATCGGCGGGCAGCTCGGCTGGCGGGCCGCCTTCTGGGCCGTCGGCGCCCTGACCGTCGTCGCCGCGATCGCCACCACGGCGGGCGTTCCCGGGCTCGGGCGCGCGGACGGCGGCAGCGACTTCAGGCGGGAGCTGGCCGTCTTCAGGAACGGCCGGCTGTGGCTGGCGCTGTCGACCAGCACCTTCATCATCGGCGCGACCTTCGCCGCCTTCAGCTACCTCAGCCCGATCCTCACCCAGGTCACCGGCTTCACCTCGCGCGCCGTTCCCCTCCTGCTCGTCGCGTACGGCGCGGCCACCGTGATCGGCAACTACGTCGTCGGACGCCTGGCCGACAAGCACACCATCGGCGTCCTGTGGTCCGGCCTGGCCCTCAACACGGTCTTCCTGGCCGGGTTCGCGCTGTTCGCCCACCTCGGCGTCCCGGCGGTGGTCGCCATGCTGGGCGTCGGGCTGGTCGGAGTGACCATGAACCCGGCGATGGCCGTACGCGTCCAGCGCGTCGGCAATCCGGGGCCGCTGGTCAACACCGTGCACGCCTCCTTCATCACCCTCGGGGTGATCATCGGTTCCTCGGTCGGCGGGCTGGTCATCGACGGCTTCGGGCTGCGGGCTCCCCTCTGGCTGGGCGTCGGGCTGGCCGTGCTGGGGATGGTGTCCCTCCTGCCCGAACTCGGCCGTACCAGGACGAAGCCGTCGGCGACGAGCCTCCCTCAGGAGCCCGTCGAATCCGCCACCCACTGACGCCGCCGCCCGCACGCAGGAGGTCAGCCGCGCGAGCGGTGCACGACCTTCTCCGCCGAGCGGCCGGGATGGACGACGATCAGGTGCTCCTCCAGTGGCGCGTCCGGGTCGCTCTCGTCCCACGGCATCGTGCGGGCGTAGACGCGCATGCGGTAGTGGCCCGGACCGGCGACGGCCAGGTTCGGCAGCGGTCCGGCCGCCCCGCCGTCGCCGCCCTCGGGGTAGGCCGGCACGACCAGGCGGCCGCTGCGGCTGGCGATGCCCACCTCGACGACCGCGTCCCAGCCGGCGAGCCGGAGCGGCGGGGCGCTGTCGAACGCCTTGACCGTCAGGCACATCGCGGCGTTCTCCTCCGCGGTCACGATGGCGGCTCCGCTGCCCACCGCGTCGATGAGCCCGTCCTCGACGGCGTCGAAGATGTCGGCGAACTCGCGGCCGCCGCCGTAGATGTCCCCGGGCTCGCCCGCGCTGTCGTCGCGGTCGTCGAAGACGGCGTAGCCGCCCCCCTCGGACAACATGTACGCGGCCGTGCCCTGCCGCCCGGCCCGCACCTTGGGCCACGGGTCGGCGCACCGGGCGTTCGCCGCGGCCTTCCACCTGGACATCTCCCGGTCGCGTTCGGCCTGACGGCGGTCGGCGTCGGCGTTCTGCCGGGCGACGATGCCGGGGCACAGATACTCCAGGGCCGTGGCCAGCTCGACGGAGTCCGCCGTGCCGCCCGTCCGTCTGTGCAGCGCGTGCCGTTCCTGGACGTCTGGCAGCGCGCAAAGCCGCGCACCGTGGGCGAGGACGCGCTGGTCGGCCAGGTCCTCGGGGAACATCGCGGCCGCGGCGAAGGTCTCGCCCCTGGCCAGGCAGAGGAACGACCGCCGCCGCTCCTCGGCCCCGAGGGCGGCCGCGGGACGGAGCCGGCCGCGGCAGCCGTCGTCGGCGGCCGTGTAGGTGAGCCGGGCGTCCCTCTCCGCGCCGACGACCGCCGTCGGCAGCACGAACACGACCGCGGCGGCGGCGAGCCACCGGTACGTGCGCCCGGTTCCGGACGCCTGAACGCCGGCAACGGGCGCGGCGGCGAGTTCGTGCGCGGTGCGCGCCGCCCACACGACGGCCAGCCCGTCGAGCGCCTGTACGGCGAGCGACAGACCGTCGAACGACATGCGTCCGGCCTGCAACAGCCCGTAGACCTCCGGGACGAGCAGGGCGGTCCAGCCGGCGGCGACCGTGGTGACGCCGAACCGCTGGTCGCGCCCCTGCCCGGCCAGGATCATCGCCTTGCAGCCGACGGTCGCCAGCGCCGGCAGCAGCAGCGCCTGCAGCACCGGGAGTTCGGCGAACGGCCGCAGCGCCCCGGCCAGGACCCCGGCCAGGCCCCCGGTCAGGGCGAGCCCGAGGGTGAGGACCCGGAACCGGACCGACACCCCGGTGAGCGCGCGCACCAGCAGGACCACGGTGGCGGTCCACACGGCCCAGCTCGCGACGGACTTCGCGACGTCGGACAGGCCATCCAGAAGCTCCCAGAGCAGCAGATCGCCGGCCACGTCCACATAGAGCAGGCGTCGCAACCACACCACATCGCGCGGCAAGGTCGCGGCGCGCGGCGTGGCGGGGCCGCGCAGGATCTGCCACAGCGCCCACATGTTGAACGCGCAGATCGTCGCGAGCAGGAGCCGGTCCCCGTCGCCCCACGGCCGCGGATGCGCCGTCGCGACGACGGTGAACCACCTCCCGCCGTCGTACCAGGCGGCGACAGCGGCGGCGGTCAGATAGAGCGCGACGGCGGCGGCGGCCGGACGTCCGAAACGGTGGTGGGCGACGGCGGCCCGGAGGAAGGCGACGATGCGGATGATCTTAGCGGGAGCGCTCGGGGACTCGGTATCCGCGCGGTGACCGAGGGACGTGGAAGTGCCGTCTTCCGTCGTCACGGGCGGTGCCCGACGATGCCGTCAGTCACCAGAAAGAACCGGCAGGCACTCGCGGAACCGCCGGAGAAGGGAAGACAACCCCATGGCCACTCAAGTCGCCTCGTTCGCCGACATCTCCAGCCAGTTCGACACCTACATCGGCGACATCGTCTACGCCACCATGACCACCGTCGACGCCAAGGGACGGCCGCGCGCACGAGTGCTCATCCCGGTCTGGGAGACCGTCGACGGCACTCCGCTGGGCTGGCTGGCCACGTACCGGACGCCGGTCAAGGCCGCCCACCTGGCGGGCAACCCGCACACCACGTTCTCCTACTGGACGCCCCGGCAGAACGCGGTGAGCGTCGACGCCGTCGCCGCCTGGACCGGCGACCTGGAGACCAAGCGGCACGTGTGGGACCTGTACCGGCGCACGAGCCCGAAGGGCGCCGGGTACGACCTGGGCAACTTCTGGCACGGTGGCCCCGGCGATCCGCAACTGCACGTCCTGCGCCTGGAGCCGTGGCGCATCCAGGTGATCAGAGGCTCGGACCTGCACAGCTCCATCTGGTACGCCCCGGGAGAACGCTGACGGAAGGTCAGCGTCGCCGGAGGCGAGTGGTGACGATCTCGGCGGTGTCGGGCGGCAGTTGGGGCACGAGGCCGTGCCAGGCGCGCAGGGTGGCCCTGTCCACGGCGGCCGCGATCGAACGGGCGATCAGGCCGTCGTCCGGCGGCACCGCGGCCGGGCTCAGGGGTTCGGTGGTCTCCCACCTGCCGTCGCCGGAGAAGCCGGGCAGCATGACGCGCGAGCGCCGGGCCGGGGTGTGCGCGGTCACCGGAACCAGGAGGTCGGACGGAGTCCCGTCCGACACGTACCGGATCACGTAGACGAGCGGTCCGGCCGGAGCAGCCATGATCTCCAGCACGTACGAGGCCGACGGCCCGGAGCGGTTCACCTGGAAGAGCGCCCCGCCAGGCAGGACGAGCACGAAGTCGTGGGGGGCGGCGGCCGCCGCCCGGGAGAGCGGACGCACCACGGGCAGCGGGATCACCGCCGACGTCGGCGGCACGTCGTCCACCAGGTCGAGGGTCCAGTCGGCGTCCGGGAGGCCGGTGAACGCCGCCCGTCCGTCGCCGCCGACGCTCGCCAGGTACCGGAGGTCGGGGCGCCCGGCCGTCAGGGACAGCCACGTCCCGGCGTCACCGGCCCCCGGCCCGGTCACGGTCAGCGTCAGCTCGCCGCGGCCGTTCGCGCCCACGCCCGCCTCGGCCGTGATCGTCAGGTCGAGATGACGCACGCCGACGGAGCCGGCGCGAGCGGAGAGCCCATGGTCGTTCAGCTGCCGCAACGCCTGCGTCAGGTCCTCATGCGTCCGGGGGGCGGCGGGCGGGTGCGCGGCGCGCATGGCCTGACGTGCGAGCCCGGCCACCGACGCGGCCCGCTCGCCGACCCAGCCGTCGTCCGCGTCCGGGAAGGCGAGACCGAAGTATCCGGCGCAGATGTCCTCCAGGGACTCACCGCCCTGCCGCTCGTTCATGGCCGCCTCCTGCCGCTCTTGTGGGCCTCCTCGACACAGATGAAGCACACCGGCCCGTTCTCGCCCGCCTCGTGCAGCAGGGTCGAGGCGCCGGCGACGGCGATCCTCATCGCCTGGCCCGTCGAGACCCAGGTCGGCACGTCCTTGCTGTCGAGCACGCGGCGGACGGAGTACTCCCAGTGTTTCTCGGCCTGCTCCCAGTCATTGTCATGGTGTCTGATGAACGAGACGGCGAAGCCGTCGGGCACGCGGAACTCCCGGTGCGCGAAGCACAGATCGCGCAGCAGCGGGATCATCCGGCCTCGCCCTCGACCGGCACGGGCTCGCTCTTCCCCAGCAGTTCCTCGGCCGGCCTGGTCCGCCGGGACGTGATCGCGTGGCTGACCATGAACCCGGCGACCCCTCCCACCGCGGCCGGGACGAGCAACCACCCCACGATCGACAGGAACCAGGCCAGGACCGGCAGCGCGGTGTCGGCGGGCGAGGTGATGCCCAGGGTGACGTCGTAGGCCGTGCGCCAGCCGATCACCAGGCCGTTGGCCCCGAACAGCGCCCCGACCGCGACCATGATCGGCAGCCCGCGGGTCCACATCCAGTAGCGGACCCCGTGGTGGGCGCCCAGGGAGAGCCACCAGCGGCGCAGCCGATGCCGGATCCGCTCGCGAGGAGGCGGGGGAACTCCGAATCCCGGGGGGACGGACGGGGGCATGAGCACAAGGTAGCCACTCGTCACAGGGCGCGAACGGAAAATGCCGGAGGAGGCCGGATTCATGGCGTACAGGTGTTCGGAGCGGTCGTCTGATGCGCGTGGGTCAGCCATTCCTGCGGCGTGATCCGGCGCGTCCCGGCCATCGCGCACAACGCCTCGTCCAGCTCGGCCGGGACGCTGACATTCCACAGCCAGACCCGGCCCTTCCTGCCGCCCGTCGCCATCCGGGCGCCGTCCGGCGTGAAGGCCACCGCCTTGAAGCCGCCTTCGATCGGCGGGCCCACCGCGCGCCCGGACGCGATGTCCCACCGGCGCATGGTCCTGTGGTCGGCGGCTCGCCATGCGCCGCGTCCGCCGCTGGACATCAGCGTCCGCCCGTCGGGCGCGAAGGCGAGCAGGCTGACGATGCCCTGGCCGGTGGGGACGGGGGAACCGGACGGCCGCCCGGTCGCGGCGTTCCACAGCCGGACGGAGCCGTCGGAGGTGGCCGCGGCGATCCGGGTTCCGTCGCCGCTGAACGCCAGGGCGTCGATGACGCCCGCGTCGCCCTCCAGGCGGCGCAGGAAGCGAGGGCCGGTGAGATCCCACAGGTCCACGCGCTCGTCCAGGCTCTCGGGGACGGGCCGGTAGCTCATCGCCATCGACGAGTTCCCGTCGCCGCCGAACGCCAGATGCCTGATGCCGAGCGGCGTCTCGACGGGCTTCCCGGCCGTCTTCCCTGTCGCCGCGTCCACCACGCCGACCGTCGAAGCGCCGAACGTGTCCCTTTCGAGCGTGACCGCGATGCGGGTCCCGTCGCGGTTCAGGGCTCGCAGTTCGGGCACGCGGCCGTCGACCCGGGCGATGGTCCGCAGCGGCTTCCCGCCGGAGGCGGAGTGGAGGGTGATGGGCCCGGGACCGACGATTCCCGCCGCCGTCAGGCCGCCCTGCCGCTGGGACGCCCAGATCCTCCCGTCACCGGACACGGCCCGTACCGGCTCGGTGTCGCGCCTGGACGTCCAGCCGCCGCCGTTCCGCCGGAACGACGAGCCTGCGTCCGTCCACAAGGTGGCCGCGTCGGGGGAGAAGGCCAGCAAAGTGACCTCGTCGTCTCCGGCGGTCAGCGGGCCCTGGAGGGGGTGGGAGTACGACAGGTCCCACAGCCGGGTCCTGCCGTCCTCGCCGCCGGAGACGAGTGTGGTGCCCGCACGGTCCACGTCGATCGCCCGCACGGCTCCGTCGTGGCCGGTCAGCGCCATCCCGACCGCCTCCTTGAGTTCGGGGTCCCACAGCCGGACGACTCCCTCCTCGTCCCCGGCGATCCACAGGTTCAGCCTGGCGTCGAAGCCCAGTGCCGTGACGCGGGCCGCCGGCAGCGTCGTCCTGCGGGTGCCGCGGCCGGCGTCCAGGAGCACGAGCCTGCCCTCGGCGTCCGCGACGGCCAGGGTGCTCCCGTCCGCGCTGAAGGCCGGGCGCACGTCGTCCACGCGCGTCGCCGGGCCGCGCCGTGAACGCGTCGGGACGTCCCAGAGCTGGACGGACGCCTCGCCGCGGACGTCGGAGGACACCGCGGCGAGCGTCGTGCCGTCGGGGCTGAGGACGAGTTCGTCGTACTTGAGGAATCCGGACCCGACGAGTCGTGGGAAGCCGGCGTCCACCGCCCGGCGCCCGGCGATGTCCCACAGTGAGAGGCGGCCGCTGAAATCGGCGAAGAGCACGCGCTCGCTGTCGGGCATGAAGGCGATCGCGGTCGTGCTGCTGCCCTGGCCGAACTCGTGCAGGGGCTTGCGGGTGCGGCCGTCCCACAGGCTCGCGCCCCCGTGGTTGTGCGTGGCCGCCACGTAACGGCCGTCGGGACTGAAGACGACCTTGACGACCGACCGTCCGGAGAAGAAGTCGTTGTTGGCCGGTTCGGCGGGGGCGCGGCTCGGCACGTCCCACCACATCGGCCGGGCGTCGTCGCTGCCCGTCACCACCGTTCGGCCGGACGGGGACAGCGCCACGGAGTGCAGCGACGCCTGGATGTGCCCGTCGAGCACGGCGCGCGCGGGCGAGGCGAGGACGGACAACATGCTCTGCCGCGCTTCGGCCGTGGGCGCCGCGTTGCCGGCCGCCACCGTGAGCAGCGCGGCCAGCTGCGGGTCCGTGGCGGACACCTGCGAGCCGGCCTCCGCCAGGCGGCGCGACAACGCGGTCCGCAGCTGCTCGGAGGTGTCGTCACGCCACACGACCAGGCCCAGCACCGCGAGCGGGACGAGCAGCGCGAGCCCCGCCAGGACGCCGACCCGTTGCGGAGCCAGCCGGTACAGGTGACGCCGGGCGGCCGCCACGTCATCGGCCCAGGAGATCCGCACGCCGTCGGCCAGATGGCCGTCGGAGTCCTCGTTGGCCTTCGGCGCGACGACGCTCATCTCGCTCTGGGACGCCCGGGTGAGCTTGGCGGCCAGGCCGCCGACCCTGCCCAGCCGTCCGGTCGGCTCGATGCGCCCGGTGACGGCCTGCCGCGTGCGCGGGGTGCGCAGCGGGCGGGCGAGCGCCCAGCGCACGCGCGGGACGGCGGGCATGGCGGGCACGGCGAAGGACGTCCGCGCCGGAGGTCCGAGAGTCTCCTCCAGCAGCACCGCGAACGCCGCTCCCAGGGACGATCCAGACACTCGCCGCAACCGCACGTCGTCGATGGACAACCGCCACAACACGCACGGCATGTCGCGCCCGCCGCCGCTCTGGCGTTTCCAGGACGTGGTGATCGCGTCCTGGAAGGCCGCATCCGCCTGGAAGTCGAACATCGTCCGCGGGTCGGGGAACAACCCGGGCGGGCCGCCCCGCAGGACGCCCAGGCGCAGGGTCCCGAGCAGGCCGGTGTCGCCGTCGTCGAACAACACCCTGATCAGGTGTTCCCGGCGCGACCTCAGGCGTGACCGGGCGGCCGGCGACCAGATCTCCAGCGCGACCATCGAGCGGGCCGGTCCGCCGCCCAGCTCGTCCAGGCGGCTCATGAGGTGCGGATGGCGTGCGGCGGCCCGGGACGGCAGCCCGCTGAGGCCATGGCCGGGCAGCAGGCCGCTGTCACGCCAGCGTCGCACGGCGGCGGCCAGCAGGGTGTCGGCCTCCTCGGTGCCCGGTGGCCACGTCCGGCTCGACAGCCAGGCCATGCGGGCCACATGCCAGGCGCCGGTGGCGGCCCGTCCCCAGCCGTCGACGCCCGGCTCCGCGAGGTCGAGCGTGTCGGCGTCGTCGATGGCGCCGAGCGCCCAGCAACCATCACGAACCCAGGCATGCAGCAGCTCCGGGTGCGTGCGGGCCGTTTCGGCGCAGGCGTCCCACCACAGGCCCGCGTCGATGAGCCGGCGGGAGCATTCCTCGGCCGTGACGGCGTTCTCCGGAGCACCGGGCACGGTGAATCGCCGCTCAAGATCGAGAAGCGCGTCAAGGCTGGACAATGGTCATCACATCGTTCCGGGCTCGCGGCTTGCCCGGGGCGGCCTCGTGGGACTGGATGCTCAGCACGTCTCTCATCTTGATCCGAGGCGACGGGATCGAGACGGGGAATCGCGTAATGAACGGCGCGGCCTGAACCCTTCGAGGCGAGGACGTCCGGCCGGCCTGCGCTCCTCGCCAAGATATCTCGCACTCTCCGCTAACGACACAGATCACCCGGCGTCGCAGGATTGCCTCTCGAACGAATCGACTTGATCGGGACAGATGTGCGGCCGGGCGCGGACGCCCGCGTTCCCCATCGCCCCGCTGGTCCTGTCGATCGCCGCGTTCGGCGCTCGGACGCGGTTCGATCCGGATGGCTGAGACGACCCTGGTGGAGCGGTGGAGCGATCGCGTACGAACGCGGGCCACGCCTCCGTGATGCCCCGGACCTCGGCGGCACGCCCGGGGCGCGGCGGCCGGAGACGCGCGGGCGCGCTCGGCCGGGTGCTGCTCTCCGCCGTCCTGGGACTCGGCGTCGCCGCCGCCCCGGCGGCCGCCACGTCGGCGGACGGCGACTGCAACCCCGAACCGGGCGTGGTGAAGCTGCCCGGCGGAGAGCCCTGGGCGCAGAAGCGGCTCGACATCAAGACGGCGTGGCGGCTGAGCACCGGCGCCGGCGTCCGGGTGGCGATCATCGACAGCGGCCTCGACGTCAAGCACCCGCAACTGCCCTGGTTGTCGGACTTCGTCGACTTCACCGGGACCGGCTACACCGACTGCGTCGGCCACGGCACCGCCGTCACGGGCATCATCGCCGGGCGCGTCTATCCGGGCGTCGCCTTCCACGGCGTGGCCCCGCGGGCGACCGTCATGGTGCTCAAGCAGAGCAGCCAGGCCGAGGGCCACGTCGCCACCCTGGCGGCGGCCATCGACAAGGCGGTCCAGCTCAAGGCCGACGTCATCAACATCTCGATCAAGGCGGCCGACAATCCCGCGCTCAAGGCGGCCGTCCGCAACGCCCTGGCGAGGGACGTCGTGATCGTCGCCGCCGCCGGGAACATCACCGACAAGAAGGAGGACGTGCCCGCCTATCCGGGCTCCTACGAGGGGGTGCTGGCCGTGGGCTCGGCCACTCCCGACGGGCGGCGCGCCGACTCCTCCAACACGGCCACGCCCGTCGGCGTCCTGGGGCCGGGGGTCGGCATCATCGCCCCGTGGCCGGGGAGGTCGTACAAGCTGGATCTGGAGGGGTCCAGCTTCGGCGCCGCCTACGTGTCCGGGACCGCCGCCCTGGTGCGCGCCCGGTTCCCGCAGCTCGACCAGGAGCAGGTACGGCGGCGCATCATCGCCACGGCCGACGGATCCGTCGGCAAGGGCACGGGGGCGGGCATGGTGAACCCGGTGCAGGCGGTCAGCGCCGTGCTGCCCTTCGAGCCCGCGGGACGGCCCATGGTCGCCGCGCCCCCGCCCGCCCCCATCGCGGCGGACGCGATCGCCAAGGTGCCCCCGCAGAACGCCGGGGCCCGGAACACCGCGCTGGCCGTGACCGCGGGAGCGCTGATCCTCACCGCCGTGGCCGGCGCCCTCGCACTGGTGCTGCCGCTCGGCAGAAGCCGCGGATGGCGCACGGGCCCGCCCAATGACGTCAGTTGACCGCTGATGCAGGCGCTGCCCGCAGCGCAGCGCCTGGATACGAAGGGAACCTACGATGCACCCGTTACAGCCAGACGATCCACAGAGGCTGGGCGACCACGACCTGTCGGAACGCCTGCCGGAGGGGCCGCGCGGGGCGGCCTTCCTCGGCCGCGAGTCGAAGGACGCGCCCCTCCGGGTGATCAAGTTGCTGGCCGCGAAGCCGGACGCCGACGCGGAAGGCGTCGCGCGCTTCGCCAAGGTCCGGCGCCTTTCCAGCTCGTCCATTGCGCGCACGCTGGACGCCGGCCTGCACGAGGGCCACCTGTACGTCGTACGCGAGCACGTCGAGGGGCGCGGCCTGGCCGAGATCGTCGCCGCCGACGGGCCGCTCGACCCCGACGGGGTGGAACGGGTGGCCGTCGGGACGCTGACCGCGCTGACCGCCGCGCACCTGGCGGGCGTCACGCACCGGGCACTGACCCCCGGCAACGTCATCATGGGCGCCGACGGCGTCCGGGTGACCGACCTGGACCTCGGCGAGGCCGCCGGGGAGATCGGCTACCGCTCGCCCGAGCAGCTGAGAGGCGAGCCGTACGGCCCCTCCGCCGACCTGTTCGCCTGGGCCGCCACGGTGGTCTTCGCCGCCACCGGGAAGGCGCCGTTCGGTCAGGACGCCGACGAGGTGCTGACCGGCGCGCCCGAGCTGGGAACGCTGGCCGAACCGCTCCGCGCCGTGGTGTCCGCGGCGCTGTCGAAGGACGCCAGGCAGCGGCCCGCCGCGTACGCGGCGCTGCTGCGCCTGCTCGGCGGCCCGTCGGCGGACCAGGAGGTCACGGCGAAGCTGCCGCCCGCGGACGCCCCGGGCCTCACCCCGCTGTTCGCCCCTCCCGCCCTGCCGCCGGCGGACGGCGCCGCACCGCTCGAAGGCGTGCCGGTTCAGCCGCCCCAGCCCCAGCAGCCGGCCCAGCAGCCGGGGCAGCCGCAGCAGACGTGGGAGCCGCCGAGGCTGCAGCAGCCCATCCAGGAGACGCCGCAGCGCCCCAAGGTGTGGCAGGCGTCGGTCGTGGACCCGGCCTCCCCGCGCCGGAAGTTCCCGGTCGGCCTGACCGCTTCGGTCGCCGCGCTCATGGTGCTGTCAGGGGTGGGCCTGTGGGGAGCCAGCCGCTACACGGACGCGGACCGGATCGACTCGGTCGGTGTCGCGGCCGAGGGCAGGTCCACCGACGGGGCCACCGGGTCCGCCGACGCGGCGGCGAACGGGACGACGGGTCCCGGCGACGGGACGGTTCCGCAACCGGGCGAGCCCGGCACCGACCAGGCCGATGTGGACGTGCCGTGGGCGACGCCGTCCGACGCCGACTCGTACGGGGTGGGCCCGCTCATCCTGCCCACCGAGGAGCCGTCGGGCGTCCCGACCGCGCCCGTGTACAGCTCGGTGCCGACGCCGTCGCCGCCGTCCACGCAGCCGGTCGCCACCCAGCCGGTCGCCACCCCGCAGCCGACCACGCCGCAGCCGACGGCCTCACAGCCGAAGAGCCCGCAGGCGACCAGGACGGTCACGGCGACGCCGACGGCCAGGAACACCAGGACGCCCGAGCAGTCCCAGGAGCCGACCCCGACCCCCCAGAAGAGCACCGAGGCTCCGGCCCCCGCCAAGAGCACCCAGCAGGCCCCGCCGCCCACGACGGAGGCCCCCGAGCCGGAGCAGCCCAAGAGCGAGGCCCAGCCGGAGCCGGAGCCGAAGAACCCCTACACGCCCACCCAGGTGTGCGGGTCCGGCTTCTACGTGCAGCGGTCGCAGTCGTTCAACGGCGGTGAGACCTTCCAGCTGTACAACAGCGGCACCAAGCAGAACTGCGTGGTGACGATGAAGTACGCGGGCGTGGGCAAGGAGAGCCCGGTGAGCGCGACGCTCGACGTCCAGGACGGGGACAGCGTGACCGACAGCGGCGACTACAAGTACTACGCGGGGCCGGTCAAGCTGGCCGCCCCGGGCAGGTGCGTGAAGTTCTCCGGCAGCGTCGGTGCCGGGAGCACCGCCGCGGGCTGGGCCAACTGCGGCTGAACCGACGGACGTACCCCGCCCGGGAACCTCCGGGCGGGGGCGTCCACTGAAGGTCAGTAGGGCCGGTAGCCGCCGCCTTGCTCCAGGGACGCGATGCCGGGGTGTCTGGCGAGGTTGCCGTAGCGGCTGTAGGTGTACAGCACGCCCGCGATGATGTTGTCGACCGGGTCGAGGATCTTGCCGTGGCCGGGCAGGGCGTGCGCGTTGAACGTCGGCGGGATGGTCTGCATCAGGCCCTGGGACGGGATGCCGTTCTTGGCGTTGATGTCCCAGGTGTTGATGGAATTGGGGTTGCCGCCGGACTCGTGGTAGATGATCGTCCAGATGCGCTCGACGTCCTTGGGGTCGTTCGGGTCCAGGTCGTTGACGTCGATGCCGCGCTGGCGCATGACCTCCGCCATTTCGGGTGACCTGATGACGGTGAGCGCCTGCTTGATCCACTCGACCACCTCGGCCTTGGGCGCGGGCGTGCTCGTCGCCGACGAGCCACCGCCGCCGGCCCCGGAGCCGCCGCCCGCCCCGGATCCGTTGCCGGACCCGGGGCCCCCGCCCGACACCCGCGTCTCGTCCTGGTGGTCCGCCCTCGTCCAGACGACCTTCTTGTCGCCCGGGTCGAAGTCCGGGCCTCCGGGGTCGGGGATGTGGGTGAACCGGCCGAACCCGTCGAGAGAGCCAGGCCGGACGTGGTCACGCAGTGTGGTGGCGGCGGCCCCGACGGCGTCCTGGGCCGTTCTGACCAGGCTCCTGGCCCGCTCAAGGTTGGCGTTCACGACGTCGGTGAAGCAGGGGTCGGCGAACATCGCGGCCCTCGCGTCGGCCTCGACGGTGTTGGGATGGTTGATCAGATAGTTCACCATGTACCGCTGCGCGTGGCCGACCGTGTCGTCGCGAAGGGTCGTGATCTCCGGAACGGCCTTCTCCAGCGCCGTGGCGACGTTCTTGAGCGCCGCGGCGCAGGCGTGGACGTCGGTGTTGAACTCGCCGCCTGCCTTGGGGAACTGTTGCATGTAGCGGGTGAAGGCGTCCGCGGAGTCGCCGTCCCACTTCCGGTCGACCTCGTTGAGGTTGTTGACGAGCGCGGCGGTCTCGATGGCGGCGTGCGACCCGCACGACTCCCAGGTGTAGGCGATGTCCTTGATGCCCTGGGGGTTGCCCGTGACCTTGGTGAGCAGCGTCAGAAACTCTCCCCCGCCGGGAATCTCGGTGATGTCCGGCGCGAGGACGGCGATGGAGTCGCTCATGCGCCTGAGGCCGTCGCCGCCTTGCGGAGGTTGGTCTCCACCTCGTCGAGCGCCCGCTCGACGTTCTCCAGCCTGCGCTGAGCGCTGCCGAGCTCGACGCGGACGGCGGTCCAGGTGGCGCTGATCTTGGCGGCCAGGTCGCCCGCCCCGTCGAGCTTGCCGAACAGGTCGGGTGGCGTCACCTCGGCGGGCGTCTTCGACTGGCTGACCTTGAGGATCTCTTCGAGGGCGAAGTCCTTCGACGCCACATGGATGCGCGTCCGGCACTCGTCGAGCGCTGTGTAGGAAACATCAACGACGCCTTTGCTCATGAAGATCGAGCATAGTAGAGATCATCACGGTTGGAGAGACCCGTTTTCCTCCGATTCCAACGACGCCGTCTGGATCAGCCGGTCTCCCGATCTCCTGTCCACGAAGAAGGCGCGGCCGGGCGGGAGAGGCTGCGGTCGCACCTTGCCGAACAGCACGCCCTCCTCCCGGTTGCCCGACATGATCAGCGCCGGGCTGGCCATCTCCTTGAGCCGCTGCACCGCGTGGTCGTACATGGCGCGGTTGGCGCCGCCCATCTGACGGGCCAGGATCAGGTGCAGCCCGATGTCGCGCGCCTGCGGCAGCAGCTCGGCCAGCGGTTGCAGGGGGTTGTTCGAGGTGGCGACCAGGTCGTAGTCGTCCACCACGATGTAGAGGTCGGACCCCTGCCACCAGCTGCGGTCGCGAAGCTGGTCCGGGGTCAGGTCGGCGGGCGGCAGGCGCTTGAGCAGCGCGAAGCGCACCTCCTGCACCAGCTCCGCGGCCGCCGCGCTGGAGACGGCGTAACCGATGCGGTGCTCGGTGGCCGCGGTGTCCAGCAAGGACCGGCGGTAGTCGATCACGACCAGCCTGGCTTCCTTGGGGGTCTTGCGCGCGACGAGACCCTCCATGATCAGCTTCAGCATGTTCGACTTGCCGCACCCGGTGTCGCCGAAGACGACGAAGTGCGGATCGGCCTCGAAGTCGAGCATGACGGGGGAGAGCGTCGCCTCGTCGATGCCGATCGCGATGCGGTTCCCGCCGGTCTCCTCCGGGCCGGGCAGGGCGGCCGCGGGAAGCAGGGACGGCAGCAGCCGGACCGGCTTGGCGGCCGGGCCCTGCCACGACTCGTTGACGACCTCCACGAGGGAACGCAGCCCGTCGGCGAGGTCGTCGGCGCCGCGCACCCCGTCGATGCGCGGCAGGGCGGACAGGAAGTGCATGCCGTCCTTGGTGAGCCCACGCCCCGGCGTGCCCTCGGGCACCGCGAGCGACGCGCTGCGGCTGACCTCCGACTCGTAGGCGTCGCCGAGCTTGAGCTCGATCCTGGTGCCGAACAGGTCGCGGAGGCCCGGCCGGAACTCCGACCACTTGTTGGTGGTCGCCATGACGTGCACGCCGTAACCGAGCCCGCGCGTGGCCAGGTCGGTGATCACCGGCTCCAGGCTCTCGTACTCCTGCCGGATCGTCAGCCAGCCGTCCACGACCAGGAACACGTCGCCCCAGCCGTCGCCCTCGACGCTGCCGTCGGCCACCCGCTTGCGGTAGGCGGCGATCGAGTCGATGCCGTGGTCGGCGAAGTCCCGCTCGCGCTGCTGGAGGATGCCCGAGATCTCGGCGACCGTACGGCGGACCCGGTCGGCGTTCTGCCGGTTGGCCACGCCGCCCACGTGCGGCAGCCCCTCCAGGGCCGACAGCGTGCCGCCGCCGAAGTCCAGGCAGTAGAACTGCACCTCCCGAGGCGTGTGCGTGAGCGCCATGCTGGCGATCAGCGAGCGCAGCACCGTGCTCTTGCCGCTCTGCGTGCCGCCCGCGATGCCGACGTGCCCCGCCGCGCCGGACAGGTTCAGCCAGTACGGGTCCCGTCGCTGGTCGAAGGGCCGGTCGATGATGCCGACGACGGCGTGCAGCCGGCCCCGGCCGTCCCAGCCGGGCGTGGACAGCCCGAGCTCCGGGGTCACCGACAGCGCGGGCAGCAGGTGACCCAGGGTCGGCGGCTCGGCCAGCGGCGGCAGCCAGATGCGGTGCGCCGCGGGGCCGCGTCCCTCCAGCCGGCCGACCACGATGTCGAGCAGGCTCGCCTGTGCGCCGCCCTGCTCCGGCTCCTCCGGCGTCTCCTCCGGGGGCGTCTCGGCGGCGGGCAGCGGCGCGTAGGCGTGGCCGTACTCGATGACCTCGCGCGCCGCGGGCTGCCCGCTGTCGGTCACGTGCCTGGGGTCGGGATGGTAGGCGGCCGAGACATAGGCGGCCTTGAACCGGGTCATGCCGCTCGTGTCGAACTTGAGGTAGCCGTTGCCCGGCGCCGAGGGCAGCTCGTACGCGTCGGCCACGCCCAGCACCGCCCGGCTTTCCATCGCCGAGAACGTGCGCAGCCCGATCCGGTACGACAGATGCGTGTCGAGCCCCCGCAGCCGGCCCTCGTCCAGCCGCTGGGAGGCCAGCAGCAGGTGCACGCCCAGTGAGCGGCCGAGCCGGCCGATCATCACGAACAGGTCGATGAACTCCGGCTTGGTGGACAGCAGCTCGCTGAACTCGTCGAGCACGACGAACAGCGTGGGCAGCGGCGACAGGTTGGCGCCCTGCTCGCGGGCCCGCTCGTAGTCGCGCAGCGAGGCGTGGTTGCCCGCCGCGCGCAGCAGCTCCTGCCTGCGCACCATCTCGCCGTGCAGCGCGTCGTGCATGCGGTCGACCAGGGGGAGCTCGTCCTCCAGGTTGGTGATGACGGCCGAGACGTGGGGGAGCGAGTCGAGGCCGAGGAAGGTCGCGCCGCCCTTGAAGTCGACCAGGACGAAGTTGAGGATCTCCGAGGAGTGGGTGACGGCGAGCCCGAGCACCAGGGTGCGCAGCAGCTCCGACTTGCCGGAGCCGGTGGCTCCGATCAGCAGGCCGTGCGGGCCCATGCCGCCCTGGGCCGACTCCTTGATGTCGAGCTCGACCATGCGGCCGTCCGCCCCGAGCCCGATCGGCACGCGCAGCCGGTTGCGTCCGGCACGCGGCCGCCACGTGACGGCCGGGTCCAGGGCGCGCGGGTCGCTGATGCCGAGCAGGTCGGTGAGCGTCGTGTTGATCGACAACATGTCCTCGCCGTCGCCGCCGCTCCTGGACGAGGCGCGCAGCGGGGACAGCTGCCTGGCCAGCCCCTCCATGCACACGTAGGAGAGCCGGTCCGGCGCGCCCAGCCGCGTCCTGCGCTCCTTGCCCGCGTGGTCGACCTTCACCATGTGCAGGTCGTCCCGCTGGACCTCCAGCCGCAGCGTGTTGCCCTCCTCGACGGCGCCGGTGGAGCCGGTCAGGTCGATGACGGTCACGCCCTGGATGGCGTCGCTGCCGAGCTGGGAGTCGTGCGGCATGTGCCCGCCGTCCACGATCACCACGTGGTACGGCAGCTCGCCGGCCGGTGAGCCCGGCTGGAACCTGGGCCGCTCCTTGAGGTCGCCGCCGACGAGCCGATCGAGATCACCGAGGTTCCCGGCCATCAGGCGGACGGGCCCGGACGCGTCGGCCATGTCGGGATGGTGGGCGTGCGGGAGCCACTTGACCCATTCCCAGTGGGGCATGCGCTCCTGGTCGGCGCAGACCATGATCCGCATGTCGTCGGGGGAGTGGAAGGTGACGACCTGGCCGATCACGGCACGGACGAGGTCCCGCATCGCCGCGACGTCGCCGGTGAGCCGGATGCGCGCGAAGGAGGCCAGGGCGACGGCGACGGGCAGCCGGGCGAGGGTGGAGTGCGCGCGCATGAACCTGCGCAGCGCGCCGGAGGAGAGCGCGTCCAGGTCCTCGACGGGCTTGGAGTCGGGCGGGAAGAGCTGGATGGCCAGCTTCTGCACGCCGGTGCCGAGGCGGATCGTGCTGAAGTCCTCGTCGCGGGGGCGGCGTTCCCACAGGCGGGGGCCCATCGCGATCCACCACAACGAGTCCGGCTCGGGGCCGCTCCACTCCAGGGCCTCGCGCTGCTGCTTGGCGGCGCGCCTGGCCTTCCTGCGGATCTGGCCGAGGTAGCGGAAGTAGTCGCGGCGGGCGCCGTTCAGCCGGTGCTTGCGTTCGCCCGACTGGCGTCCCATCTGGCCGACGCTCATGCCGACCATCGAGACGGCGAACAGGCCGCTGGCCACGTACATGACCGGGCTGGTGTTGGCGCCCCCTGCGGTGAACATCAGCGCCATCGCCGCGCCCCCGGCCACCATGGGCAGGTAGGTGAGGACCGCCATGAAACCCTGGCCCTGAACCTCGGGGATCTCCGGCGGAGACTCCAGCATGACTTCTCCGCGAGGTGGCTTCGGGCCGGGACGACGCTCCGGGCGCCGGACAACCACTTTGCTCACGCGACGTTCTTACCAGAATCGACCCGCTATGGTCTGTGCTGTCCGTGATCCTTTTGGGACGGAGTGGACCGTGGGATCGATGGTTCAGAA
Organism: Nonomuraea sp. NPDC047529; assembly: GCF_040642995.1. Taxonomy (NCBI): domain Bacteria; kingdom Bacillati; phylum Actinomycetota; class Actinomycetes; order Streptosporangiales; family Streptosporangiaceae; genus Nonomuraea; species Nonomuraea sp. NPDC047529. The sequence goes on from NZ_JBEYTJ010000016.1 coordinate 57,740, forward strand.
GCCGCCGCTGCCCGAGTCCCGGCCCCCCGCAGGGGAGACCGCCGGGCCCGCACAGGCGCCGTCGGGGCCGCTTCAGCAGGGTGCGCTCGCGCAACTGCCGTTGCCGCTGCCGACGTTGTGCAACCTCACGATCGTGGGGCCCGGCCGCAAGGCCGACCTGACGCTGCCGGCCGACATCCCGCTGCCGCACGTGCTGCCGGGGCTGTTGCGCATGCTCGGCGAGGTGGGCGGCGACGCGGCCTCGTCGCCGGGATGGACGCTGCAGCGGCTCGGCGGCGCCCCGCTCGACCTGGAGCAGAGCCTCAGCGCGCTCGGCGTGCTCGACGCCGAGATCCTCTACCTGCGCCCCCGTGAGTCGGTCCTGCCGGCCGCGATCTTCGACGACGTGGCCGACGTCGTCGCCACCGGCGTGCGCGAGGGGCCGGGCAAGTGGACGGCGGCCCACACCAGAGGTCTCGGCGCGGCCGGAGCCACGGGGCTGCTGGTCCTCGGGGCCGTCGGCCTGGCTTCGGCGGGCCTGCCCCCGCTGGTCGGGCCGGTCGTCTTCGGAACGCTCGCACTGCTGCTCATCGCCGCCGGAACCGTGTTGTCGCGGGCCATGGGCGACTCCATGGCGAGCGCGCTGATCGGTCACGCGGCGCTGCCTTACGCCTTTCTGGCCGGGCTGGTCACGCCCGCCGGGACCGGCGGCCCGGCCGGTGTCGGCGCTCCCCACCTGCTCGCCGCGTTCGCCTGCACCGCGCTCGCCGCCGCCGTCGCCGGGATGATGATCTCGCATGGCATTCCCGGCTTTCTCGGCACGTCCATCGCCGCGTCCTGTGGCGCGGTCTGTGCGGCGGTGGTCATGTTGACCGGAACCGTCCCCGCGGGGGTGGCGGCCGTGGCCATCGCCGTGCTGCTGGCGCTGAGCCCGCTGGTGCCGACGTTGTCGTTCCGGCTGGCCCGGGTGCCGCTGCCGGCCATGCCCACGACGGCCGAGGAACTGCGCGCCGACAACCAGCGGCTCGACGCGGCGGCGATCCAGGAGCGCACCGTGATCGCCCAGCGTTACGCCACGGCGCAGATCGTCGCCGTCGGGCTGGCCGCGCTGGTCGCCCAGGCGCTGCTGGTGCTGCACGACGGCCTGATCGCGTACATCATGACCGTCGCGATCTCGCTGACGCTCATCATGCGCGCCCGCGTGTTCTCCGGCGTCGGCCAGCGGCTCTGGCTGGTCGGGTCGGGCATGGCGGGGCTCGCCATGACGGCCTTCGCGCTCAGCTCCAAGGGCGGGGTCATCGGCGCGCTGGCGGTGGCGGTCTGCGTGTTGTGGGCGTCCCTGCTGATGGTGGGCGTCGGGAGGGGGCTGGCCTCGGGCAAGCCGTCGCCGTTCTGGGGACGGGCCGGGGACATCCTGGACCTGCTGCTGATCGTCGAGCTCTTCCCGCTCGCGGCCGGCGTGCTGGAGCTCTACACCTGGGTACGGGGGTTGTCGGGCTGATACTTTGCTGGCCGTTTCGAGCGGAGGAGTGAGGCTGTGCAGGAATTCGGAGACTTCGCGAACATCGACATCGAGAAGTTGCTCAAGGGGGCCGACCAGCAGTTCGCCCGCATGGAGGAGTTCCAGGAGAAGATGGACTCCTTCGTCGGACGGGCCCAGGACGAGCAGGGGCTGGTCACCGTCGAGTGCGGCCACGAGGGCGTCCGCGAGCTGCAACTGCACCCCAAGGGCCTGCGGTTGTCGTCCGGCGAGCTGGCCGACCTCATCAAGACGGCGCTGAACGACGCCACCGCCGACCTGCAGCGGCAGGTCGCCGAGGGCATGAGCGAGACGTTCGGCGACTCCGAGGACAACCCCATGACGTACCTCAGGAACCCGGACGCCGCGCTGAACCAGATCAAGGAGGCGGAGTCCGCCTACAACCGCACGTTCGAGGACGTGATGGGCGAACTCGACCGCATCCGGCGGCGGCTGGAGTTGTGAGCTAGGCCGGGCGCTGCGTGGGCAGGTCGGCGATGACGACCTGCTCGAAGGCGGGCGCGTCCTTGCCGGTGAGCGTGACCGCCTCCGACATGCCCGTGTCCTTGAAGGCGGACATCAGCCCGCTCGCCACCCAGGCCAGGGTGGCGGCCGCGCCGTACGCCACGAGCATCTTGGACAGGAACCGCCTGAGCGCCCCCTGCGCCCGCACGGCCGCCGAGGCCGCCAGCGGACTGCCCGGGAAGAAGTGCCCGGCGGCCGAGAGGCCCAGCAACAACCCGCCCAGGGTGACGGACGACACCGCACCCGTCTGGGACAGCTTCGCGAGCTGGTCGAGGGCGTGGGCCAGCTCCTTGTACACGCCGCCGGTCTTGGCCACCTCAAGGGTGAACCTCTCGGCCACCTTCTCCATCTCGGGCCGGGCCATCTGCTCCCAGTCCTGGCTGGAGACCCCGGCGATGAGCTGCCGTACGCTCTCCTTCGCCTGCTCGACCTCGTGCGTCGCGGCGCGCACCTCGTGGGCCGTGCCGCGGATGTCCTCGGGGCTGGACAACATCGTGCCGATCAGCGCGGCGCACATCTTGCAGACGACGGAGAGCGCCACGTTGGTCTTCATCATGGCGCCCGCGTTGCAGAAGGCCACGGCCATCGTGTAGAGGTTCGTGCCGTTGCGGTGTTGGTCCATGGTCCCTACTTCTTCGGCGTGCTCTTGGCGTTGGCGTCCCTGATGACCTTGGCGCCCTCGTTGAGCTGGGTCTGCCAGCGGCCGAGCTGGTTCTTGGCGTGCTTGAGGTAGTCGGCGGCGGAGTTGCGGGCCGCGTCGTAGGCGCCGTCGAAGGCGAACTTCCCGACCAGGCCGAAGCCCGGGAAGCCGGGGGTGGCGCCTCTGACCATGCGTTCCACCGCCCTGAACCGGTCTCCCGGCGTGTGCGTACCCCCCGCCTGCGTCGGGGCGAGGCTCTGGCCCAGCCGTTCCATGGCCTCCGGGCGGGCCTTGCGCCAGTCGCCGGACACGCCGCCGTCGCTCAGCGCGGTCGCCTTCGGGTCCTGGGGGCGTTCCCTGCCTGAGCCGTCCTTGTTCGCGGCGGCGGCGGGGGTGGTGGGGGTGGCGGCGGTGGGGTCCGGGGTCGCGCCGCTCGGCATCCCGCCGCCGCCGCCCGCCGGGGTGGTCGCCTTGGGGGATTTCTCGGGGTCGTCCGCCTTGGGGGTGGTGGCCGTGGGGGGTTTCGCGACGTCGGGCGCCTTCGCGGTGTCCTCGGGGGTGGTCGCGGCCGGCCGGTCGGGCGTCGGCTCTCCGGACGACGGGGTCCCCTCGGGCCGGTCGGGGGTCGTGGGCGACGGAGGGCGCTCGGCGTCGGGGGTGCCGGCGCCCTCGGAGTCGGCGGGCGGCCCCGGCGCGGTCGATCCGGGTGTCTCGGAGTCGCCGGGTGGGGTGGGCGTCTCGGGGTCGGGGGAGGGATCCGAGGGGGTGGAGTCGGAAGGTCTGGTTTCCAGGATGGGCGGGCTCTGGGTGGCCGGGTCGTCCTCGGTGGCCGGGGTGTCCTCGCGGGCGGGGTCCGTCGGGTCGGTGGAGGGCGGATCGTGTGGCTCGGGTGGGGTGCCGTCGCCGGAGATCTCGACGAGGTCGCCCGGGTTCCCCGGCTCCACGGCGCCGTCGTCCGGCCGGTGCTCGCCGTCGTCCGCGACCTCCTGGACGTACGGCTCCCGTCCGAGGCCGGCGACGGCCGTCAGAGGAGCGACCTGTCCGGGCTCACCCGTGTCTCCGTCGCTCGTGACGACCGTGGCGGACATGCGCTCGGTCACCGCCGAGTCCTCGGCCGTGGTCCAGTTGACAAGGCTGTCGATGCTTCCGAACTCGGCCATCCGCGCCCCCAAAGCCTGTGACCCGCCCAAATGATCAGAAACACTAACCGCGTGAACGGTCAGCCGTACAGGTCGGCCGTCGCGGGCCCGCCCGCGGGTCTCAGCCGATGCGTTCGTACGCGCCGCCGGAGTCGGCGGTCCTGACGCCGCCGGAGAACTTCACCCAGGACCCGGTCGGCGCGGCGTGGTAGACCGGCACGGTGTGCAGCGGGGTGATCTCCTCGTTCTTCACCACGCCCGCGCCCTTCACGTCCACCGCGGACCAGACCATGCCGCGCGTGCCCACGTCCTTGGTCTTGAACGTCACCGCGCAGGCGTTCTGCTTGCCGGGGTTGTACAGCAGGTAGGCGACGCCGCCGGCGAACGCGGCCTGGCGCTGGACGGTGTACCCCGGGCCACAGACGACGGCGGGCGTCTCGGCCGCCTGGCGGGACGCCGAGGCGGTGGTGGCGGTGAGGACCGCCGTCGTGCCGAGCACGGTCGCGATGACCGCACCGGCCATTCTCTTCGTGATTCTCACGTTCTTCAGCTCCGAAGGAGTCGAAAGGCGATTTGTCCGAGGGGCAATCCTGTGATGCCGGGTTCTTCGCGTCTTTAGCACAGAGCGCAGAATGTTTTGGCATTGAGCGCAGATTTCTTCTCGGCGACCGGACGGTTGTGATCGCTGGGACGGGTGGTGGTTAACATGCGAGTCGATGTTGTTTCGCAGGGTTCGCCTTTTTCATGTCGGCCAACCGGTATGCGAGACAAGGAAATGTCCACTCGGAGGTCCAGTGGCACTGTACGGAGCAAGTCCGACGCAGCTGACCAACGCTGCCGGGTACTGCGAGGACACCGCGCAGTACATCGAAGGCATGCGCCAGCGCGTTCAGACGATCAAGGGCGACCTGACCACCCAGGGGTGGCGGGGCGGCGCGGCCCAGAAGTTCAGCCACGCCCTCGACGAGTGGGACGTCGAGTTCAAAGCCGTGATCAAGATCCTTGAGGACATCCACGACCGGCTCAACATGGGCGCCGGGGTCTACCGGAACGCCGCCGACGAGAACATGGAGCTGTCGGGGTCCCTGGCCAGGGACGGCTTCACGGGCCGGATCGACAACGTCATCAACAGCAACTAGCCGGCCGACGCCACGGAGATCCCAGTGACCGTTCCCGATGATCACACATACGTCAAGTTCGGCAGCATGGAGCAGGCCTACGAGGAGCTCAAGAAGGTCGTGACCGAGCTCGACAAGGTCACCGACGACCTGTTCGCCGACATCAAGAAGGAGCTCGCCGCCAGCTGGGAAGGCGAGGCCGAGCAGTTCTTCAACACCAAGAAGGACCAGTGGGACGCCCACGAACGGGCCATGGGCAGGCAGCTCTTCGAGGCCGCCACCGCGGTCAACATCGCCAAGGGCAACTACGAGGCCGCCGAGCGGCGCAACATCGCCATCTGGACGGACTGACGCGCCTACGCCTCCCGGTCGCCGCGGCCACGTGGTGACCGGGGTCTCGTATCAGCAGGGGTGAGCCGATGGGCAACCAGGAACCCGAACCACGAACCGACCCGCTGGGCATCCCGGCGCACACGGCCGACAAGTTCCAGGGCGACGGCAGGGTGCACGAACCCTCCGTGATGCGGTCGATCGCCGAGGCTCTGTCGAAGAATCTGCAGGCCATGGAGAAGCCGGGCGTCAGCGGGCGCACCCTGGCCGACGTCCAGCCCGGCGCCGCCCAGTTCGGCGAGTGGATCGACGCCAAGGTGTTCGGCTCGACCGCGGGCAGGGACGGCGCGGGGCAGAAGTTCGGCCAGGTCTACGCCGAGTTCGTGGAGGCGTACAAGAGCGTCATCGCCGCGATCGAGGCGAGCGCCGGCAACCACGCCGAGGCGGACACCCGGAACGAGGGCGGGTGACCATGGCCGGCGCCGGCTCCAGGCGTAAGACGCTCGTCCTCCGGGGCGACCAGGTCCCCTCCGGCGAGACGGAGGTCCATCCGAAGGCGGAGATCCAGCGCCTGCTGGCGACGTCACAGCCGGACCTGGTCAAACTCGCCGGATCCACCTACATCAGCACGGCCGAGGCGGTCCTCAACGCGGTCGTCGGGATCGAGGACGAAGCGGGCCGGATCCTCACCATCTGGAAGGGGCCGGACGCCGACCGGGCCCGCATCGCGCTCGAACTCCTGTACGCCACCGGCAACGAGCTGGCACACAAACTCGCGGAGATGGGCCGCAGCCTGGAGGGCTACGCCGACTCCATCCCCGTGGCCATCGCCGAGGTCGAAGGCATCAAACTGGACAAGAACGACCCGGACGTCCAGGAGGTCGTACGGGTCCACCGGGCGCTGTACGGGCTCGACCGGCAGGGGGACGACGAGGCCAACGCCGTCGCCCTGCTGGAGAACATGCGGGCGCAGGCGGCGCTGCGGAAGCTCAACGAGAAGATCCGCGACCTGCATCTCGGCTCGGTCCCGTACGACATCACCTACGAGCTGCCGGCCGTCACGGTCCCGGGCGGCCCGCTCGCCACGACGAGCGTCGCCTACGGCGGGACGGGCGGGAGCGAGTCGCCCACGACCGGCGCGGGCGCCCCGGACAGGACGGGCACGGGCGAGGGGGGCACGACAGGCGCCGGCGACCCGGGCGCGCCGGACCAGATCCCCCCGGACGGCGAGGACGACGCCGCTCCGGGGACGCCCCCCGGCGAGCAGCCCGCCAGCGGGGACGCACCTGGCCAACACCCCGGCGACCAGGCCGGCAACACCGGCACAGGCACAGACACGGGCACGGGCACGGAGGACGGCACCACCCCGCCGGTGATCGGCGCCCAGGACAGGACCGAGCTCGACGACGCCACGCCCGAGGCCGACCCGGTCCGGACCGAGAGCTCGGCCTACCAGCCCACGGTCGGCGAGCGTCCTCCTCTCGTGGTGACCCCCAACACGACTGCGGCGCCGGTCGCGACGAACCAGCCCGTGCCGTCGGTGATCGGTTCGCCGAACAGCGCGTACACACCCGGCGGGCGGCTCGGGGTGATGCGCGGCGGCAGTGCGGCGGGCCTGTCCGGCACGCCGTTCCTCCCGATGACGGGCGGCGCGGGCCCGATCGGGGACGCGGGCGGAGACCTGGAGCGCACCACGTACCTGTCGGAGGACAGGTCGGCCTGGAACGGCAACCATGACGTGACGGATCCGGTGATCAGGTGAGCGACCAGCAGAAGAACGGCGCCGGCGCGCAGCCGACCGGGCAGCAGCCGACCGGGCAGCAGCCCTACGGCCAGTACGGCATCCCGATGAGCACCCAGGTGCCGCTGCCGTCGTCGGGCATCTCCTTCACGGACGGCGCGCTCAACGCGGCGAGCGGCCAGATCAACGGACAGACCGCGATCATCGACGCGCTGCGGGCCAAGTCCGGCCACATGGGGGTGCCCTTCCCCGCTTTCGGCGTGATCGGCTACGGGCTCACCCGGGCCCATGACAGGGCGATCTCGGCCCAGTCCACCGCCCTGGAGCGGGGCAAGAAGGCGCTGCAGAGCTGGCAGGCCGCGCTGAAGGCGGCCGACGCCAACTACCACAAGGCCGAGGAGGAGAACGCCGGCCTGTACCGCAAGGACCAGGACTACGACCCGACCGGCGGCGGAGTGCCGACCCCGAAGATGCCCGAATCGCCGGACCTGAACATGCCGGACGCCGACCTGCCCGATGGCGACCTTCCGGACGCCGACCTGCCCGTCACGGACCGGCCGGATACCGAGCTGCCCGGCACGGACCTGCCCAACGGTGGCCTGCCGGACGCCGACCGGCCCGGGAGCGACCTTCCCGGCACCGACCTGCCGGGGATCGACCGGCCGGACTCCGGCCTGTCCGGCGCCGGTGATCCGAACATGAAGGTCCCCGACATCGACTCGGCGATCAACTCGCCGCGGGACACGACCGGCCTGTCGTCGTACGACCCCAGGGCCCTGAACGGGAAGCCGAACCCGAACCTGACCGACCTGAGCACCCGGCCGGGGACCACATGGGGGTCGCCGACCGGCAACGGCGCGGGCTCGGGCGGTGGCGCCGCCGGTCCGAGAGTGCCCGGCATGGGCACGTCCGGGGGGATGGGCAGCGGCATGCCGATGATGCCCATGATGCCGATGGCCGGTTCGGGCAACGGCCTCGACGAACGCGACCGGCAGGAAGGCTCGCTGCTGTCGGAGGACGAGGGCGTCTGGGAGGACGACGAGGACATCGCCCCCGAGATCATCGGCAAGGAGACGTAGATGAGCTACGAGGCGGACAAGGGCCTTTACTGGAAAGCGGCCGCCACCGCCTCGGGTGCGGCGTTACTGATCAGGCGCCCATGGGCCTACTACATCGTGCTCATGATCGGGCTCATGGTCTCCGACCCGGGTCAGATGTCGGCGTCGTCCAAGACCTGGCGCACCACCGACAACGGCGGGACGACGTCCGAACTGGACGCGCTGGAGGCGCAGCTCAAAGAGCTGCGGGCCACGCTCACCGGCTCGGGGGCCACCTGGGAGGGCACGGCACGGGAGCAGTTCGACAAGGCGTACGACGACTTCACCAAATCCTTGAACACTCTCAGGTCGACGCGGAACAGCGCCGGCGAGGCCGTCGACCAGACCGCGAAGTTGTACCACGTGGGGGCGCTCACCTGCGTCTGCGTGGCCGGATACCTGGTGCTCTACGCCATGACGTTGTTGGTGCTTCGCCACAGCGTCTACGGCAACTTCATCGCCCACGCGCTCGACCTCAAAGTCAGCAGGACCACGACCACGTCGATGAAGAAGGTGCTGATCAAGCACGGCATCGCGGTCACCGTCCTCGGCACCCTGTTCTACCAGGCCGTCCAGCAGTCCGAGGCCAGCGGGAAGTTGTTCCCCACGATGAAGGGCATACCGAACGAGCTCGACACCCTGAAGTCCGGCGACCTGCCGGAGTTCAGCACCGCCGCGCTCGAGTACAGCGTGGAGACCCACTCGCTGATGCCCAAGCAGGACACGCAGGCCGGTTTCCCCCGTACCTGAGCGGACAGGCTTCAGGACCGGCCGGGGAGGCGTTCGGACGACGTCTCCCCGACGGGCTTCCGCGCGGCGGCGGGGTCCAGGAGCGGGCCCTCCGGGATGAGCCGCAGCAGATGCGCGGGCACCGGCGCCACCTGGGCGGCGTCGTAGCCCAGCGTGCCGACGAGGTCGGGGGAGGCCAGCCGGAATCGTCTGCCCTCGTCGGTGATGAGGGAGTACTCGTGGATGGCGTCGATCTGGCCTTCACCCGAGAGCTGACCTGCCAGCGCCGCGCCGCCGGGCGGCAGCAGCACCTGGTCGACGCGGTCGGGGTTGCCGCTGCTCGGCGGCTTCGGGATGGCCAAGGTCGCCCCGGTCGTCAGCCGTGCCCGGACCGAGCCCCTGACCGTGTCGGCGTACACCGCGCACAGAGGGGCGTCCGCCGCCGGGGCGCGGAAGCGCGGCATGGTGGTCGGCAGCCCGCCGCCCAGGAGGCGGAGGGCCGACATCTTGGCGGCGTTGACGGTGGCGGCGTCCACGGCGATCGGGCGTACCCGGCCGCGGCCGTAGGCGATCTTGGTGTCCGGGTCCTGGAGCAGGAGCGTCGCCTGCGTGTGGGTGACGGGCGCGAGGCCGTCGGCGAGCAGCACGTACCAGCGTTCCGGCACCCCCGGGACGGCGGCCGGCGTGAAGACCTGCCCCACCCGCGCGGGCGAGCCGCCGGGGCCCGGCACCCGCTTGCCACGCTGCGCGATCGCCGGCGCGGCGAAGTCGGGGCCCGCGGGGATGGAGTTCACCCAGGAGATCGGCACGCGGCGCGGCGCCTGGTCGGTGAGCCGGCGCGGGCTCCTGACCAGCATGCGGTAGTTGTTCCACAACACCCAGTTCTGCTGCCCGTCGTCGACGAGCAGCGCGTCGGTGCCCACCGGCGTGCCACCGACGTCGATCCCGCCCAGCAGCGTGACGTACGGACGGCGGACCCCTGTCGCGTCCTGCTGTTCGACCACGCAGACCGTCCAGGGAGATCTGACCAGCTTCTGGGGCTTCGGCAGCGAGTCGGGCGCGCCCGAGATGCCGACCTTCTGCCCCCGTGCGAAGCCGGCCAGCGACTCCGCCGACACCGTACGGACCTTGATCTCCTGGCTGTCCAGCAGGAGCCTGGCGGAGACGTAGTTCTCCACCGGCTGGAGCTTGCCGTCGCTCTGGTTGTAGACGTAGGAGGCGCCGGTCTCCTCCTCCACCAGCAGCTGGCCCGCCTCCTTGAGCTTGGTGGCGCCGCCGGGGCTGAGCATGCCCCAGATCCCGAACCCGGCCGTGATCAGCACCAGCAGGAGGATGCCGGCGAACGTCGCCACGTTGTACCGCCGCATGGGGGACTCGGGCAGGTCCGGCTCGCCCTGAAGCAGTGCCAGTCCCAGGCGCTGGGTCATCAGTTTGTGCGCCTGATAGAGATCCTTTCGGGTCTGCATGACGGACAATGTTACGCAGGTTCCGAAAGAAATTTAACGAGGGTGGATATCACGCTTTTATACGGCTGAGGAGACTAGTAGGCTCCTTGATCAACCACATGCGGGAGGCTGTCATGGCACCAACCGACAATGGTTGGCATTTGGAGCAGAGCTGGCCGGGTCTGGTCGCCGACAGGGACGGCGTCGAATACAGTTCCACCGAACTCGAAAAGGTCGCCAACGCCTTTTGGGAGAAGCTGCCGGAGGTTTACGGCAGCGACCCGACCGGACAACGGTCGCCCAGGAACGCCGGCCAGGGGTCCAGTCCTGACGTGGCTCAGCTCGGCCAGTTGCTGAACACGTTCGCCGAGCCACTGGAGAGGATCCAGAGCTGGGACGGCGGCAGGAACTTCGCCGCGACCCTGAAGCAGAGCCACCAGGGGCTGACCCAGGTGTACCACGAGGTCAACCAGAAGCTGGCGCTCGCGTTCGCGCTCATCGACGCCGGCGCGGGCAACTACAAGCGGGCGGACGCGGCGATCGCGGTGAGCAAGGACATGGGATGGCAGGAGACCTGACAGCCGACCACGCGATGCGCCCCGCCGGGAGCGTGTCCTTCTCCGTCAACACCCACCAAAGCGTGGCGGCGGTCAAGGACCTGATCACGGACCTCACCCCGCAGACCCTCGAGACCGCGGCGGCGACCTACCGGATGGCCGCGGACCGGCTCACCTCGATGAACGAGACCCTGGTCTCGGGGGCGACCCAGATGGCCAAGTACTGGGAGGGGGCCTCGTCGGTGGAGGCGCAGCAGTCGCTGCGCACCCTGCACGCCACCATCCGCGAGCTGGCGGCGAAGTTCAGGGCGATGAGCGGGCCGCTGGAGGGGCTCGCCAAGCGGCTCAAGGAACACCAGAACTTCGTGAACCACAAGTTCGGCGCCTGGAGCCAATCCGACGGAAGAACCTGGGACGACGACTTCCCCGGCGTGTACATGACGATGGACAAGGGGCTCGAACTGGGCTCGCAGAACCACCTCGCCGGTCAGCACCTGCGGCTGCTCAACAATGACCTGCGCAAGGTCTTCGAGGAGTTGCCGGCCAGCCTCCGCAAGGTCGTGCCCGACCTCAAGCCGCCCACCGTCCCCGCTGCCGACGAAGGTCCGGGCGGTGAGAAGGAGGACTACAAGATCGATCCGACCCCTTACAAGGATCCGGGCGGCGACCCGGGGGCCGACGACTTCGACTTCGACGACATCACGTCCGACGACACGGGCCCGTCCGGCGTGCCAGACGACACCCTCGACACGGGCGGCGGCTCCCCGGAGTCCGGGACCGACGTTCCCGGCACGGACGGCCGTGATCCGGACGGAACCTACCCCGGCGTCGCGGGTCCGGGCGGCAGCGGCCCGGACGGCGTCGACCGGACCGGCGCGTACCCGAGCGGCGGCGCCGGCCCGGACACCGCCGCCGGGACCCCGGGCATGGGCGGCCTGCCGGACGTTCCCGGTTCGACGACCACCCTGGAGGACTTCCAGCGCCCGGCCGGCTGGGGCTCGGACACGTCCGTCCCGAAGGGGGGCTCCCCCAACCCGTTCACGGGCACCGGGAGCGGCAACGGCACCGGTGCCGGTGTCGGCGGCAACCTGCTGACCGGCCCGGGCGGCCTTCCGCTCACCTCCAGGTCCGCGTCGGCGATCGGCAGCGGCATGCCGTTCATGCCGATGTCCGGCGGGGGCGCGCACGAGTCGGAGGACAAGGAGAACAGCACCTGGCTGCACGAGGACGACGACGTCTGGGGCAACGACCCGGGCGATGCCGTCTCCGGCAGAATCGGCTAACCCGCAGAGGACCGGCGCAGCTCCCGCAGCGTGCGTGCGGCGACGGCCTGGCTCACCGCCGGACATCGGAAGTCCTGTGCCACGATGTGCGCGCAGAGCTCCTCGTCCGGCCGGATGCCGTGCTCCTCCAGGTAGTAGGTGACGGTGTCCGTCCAGACCCAGGTGCCGTCGGTCCGGAAGCTGAGCGGCACCACCGCGCCGCGCGCCGGGTCGAGCCGATCGAGGTCGAGATTCGCCGTGGAGAGAACGGCCGCGCCGGCCCTCAGGTAGTCGACCAGCCGCGGGTCCCGCACCCGCGGACGGTCGGGCAGGAAGTACGGCACGCCGTCCCTGACCCCGTCGAAGACCCTGGCCACCGAGATCTCCGGAACGATCTCCACGTAGCCGTCGCTCCAGCCGCGCAACCCGTCGAACGCCTCGGCCGGGCTCCACTCCCGCGCGGCGGCCATCGCCTCGATCAACGACCGGACGTCGGCCGAGCTGTACTCCACCTGGTCCCCGGCCCGCGTCACCCTGCCGATGACCGTGCCGGAGGCGATGACGACCACCTTGAGCGTGCTCATGCGCCGCTCACCTGGACGAACCCCGCCTGCCCGAGACTCGACAACAAGGAGAGGTCGTCCGTGGGGTCGATCCAGACGATCTCCCCGGTGGGCCTTGGCGGCGGGCAGAGCGTGGTGACGAGCACGAGCGGCACGGCCGCGGTCCAGTGCTCGACCAGGGGCATCCGCGCGCGGTCGGTCAGGATCACCTCACGCTCTCCGTCCGTGCAGTCGCCGAACCGTCCTGCCGCCGCCAGCCCGGCCTGCAGCCGCGCCGCGGCGGCGAGCGCGTAACGTTCCCTGTCCTCCAGGGTGCCGGCATAGCCGGGGATCAGCTCCGTGATCAGTTCGGCGGGCTCGTCGCCGTAGATCCGCCACCAGCCGTCGATGACCTCGTAGGCGTACGGCGTGCCGTCGGCCCTGGCCGGGGGTGTCGGCGGCGCCTCGGCCGCCGACGTGTTCCTGACGCGTACGCTCATCTCGCTCACCATCGTCCGTCGTCCGAGGCCGGCTGCCATGTCGTGATCGCGAACAGGGCGGTCAGCTGTTCCTTGTCGGCCTGGCGGGGGAACAGGGTGTTCACCATCTCGATGAAGGAGGCCGCGTCCCGCCGCGGGTCCCGGTCGTGTTCGAGGTGGGTGCCCAGTTGTTCCCGCGCGGGCAGGTGCTCCTCGCCGTTGCGCGCGTAGTCCACGATGGCGGCGACGAGCTTGATCCGGGCCTGGATGAACGAGGGATCCAGGTGCCCGTCGTTGTGGCGGAACTCCACGTGATCGTCGGCCGTGCCGATGACATGGGCCAGGTTGAGTGCGGAGGGGCGGCGGTGGACCTCGCGGAGCTCTTCCGTCGAGCGCTCGGTGCCGCCGGTGACCTCGTTGGGCGCGCAGTGCCGGTAGGGCCGGTGCATGCCGAAGGGCTCCCTGGGGTCCTGCCCGAGCCGGAACAGGATGTCCTCGTAGCCGTAGTAGAGCGTGAGCAGCCGGTGCATGGCCCTCACGTCGGTGCCGAGACCCGGGGCGCCGACATGGATGTGCCCGCCCGTCGCCAGGGTGATCTCGCCGCCGTGGGACTTGATGATCTCGGTGATCCGGGCCAGCTCCGCCCACGTCCGCTCGGTGTCCCGGAGGATGCCGGAGACGAACTCGCCGGCGATGAGACGCGGGTTCGCCTCCCGTTCCATGTACGGCCGGCCGCTCATCGAGTCGGGGGCCTTGTGGTGACCGAACACCTCCGGGCTCGCGGCGAGCCCCGCCCGGTGGAGCTCGGCGGCCATCAGGCGCACGTCGTCGGCCCGGACGTCCATGGTCTCGCCCGCGTGGGCGAACTCCAGCTCCAGCCCGAAGGCCACGTCCGTGGCCATCGCGTCTCGCGTCATGTACGGCACGACGGACGCGACGTCCTCGCCGGCCGCCAGCCGCCGGGTCACGTCCTCGACGACCTCGTCGTGGTCGTCGAAGTCCCAGCCGAAATGGCTCTGGACCCGGGCCGGCGCCGGCGCCGGCGGCACCAGCAGCGAGATCTCGCCCTTGGCGTGCATCCCGATGTGGTACAGCCTCTTGAGCGCCTCTTCGTAGGCGGGAATGAAGCCGCTGTCCCGGTAATGGGGAGCCAGCGACACCATGACGTCGGTGAGGAAGTCCACGTCCTGCCGGCTCAGTGGGTTGTCGACCCATACGGGACGGTTGTCGGGTCCGGTCGCGACGAAGTTGCCGCGGAGAGTCTTGCCGACTGCGGGGACGGAGCTGGTGTCGGTGCCGGTCACCAAGGCGGCGCGTGCGGGATCGACGCGGGGCACGATGAAGGCGCGTCCGGTGTCGACGCCGGCCAGACCGGAGCCCGTGTCGTAGAGGTTGTTCAGGTGCCGGTCGTTGTTGAGGATCAACAGGTCGAGGAGTTCGAGCAGGATCGCGTTGCGCTTGGCGCGCGTGTCCGTCCTGCCGACGGCGGGGTGCGTGCCGTGGATGTACTCCATGAAGACCGTGCGTGGGTCCGTCGGGTGCGCGACGACGATGGGGACTGTGGCGCCGATGAGTCGTCCCACCAGTGACCCGAGGATCTCGGCCCTGGCTTCGGGGATGCCTGTCCGCTTCCGTACGATCTTGGTGCCGTCCCGCAGAGTGAGGTGCTCCACGGTGCCGTCTTTGCCCTGCTCCCCGAACAACTCCCACTCGTGCGGATCGGCCGCGAGCGCTTCGTCGACGGCGCTTTGGGGCAGGCGACGCTGTTCGACGACGGGCGACGGCGCCGGGACGGCGAAGGGCGTGGCGGGCGTCACCCTCCTGGACGGGTGGGCCTGCAACCACTGGCCGTCGTCGTTGAACGGGAAGACCGGCCGCCCGTCCGCGTCGTATCCCTGCACGGTCGCGGTGTGAGCCTGCCTGTCGGCGCCGATGTAGACGATCTCGTTGCCGGCCAGGATCGACCGGCCGGTGAGGTCGGCCAGTTCCTGGAGCACCGCCGGGTCGCGGGCCGTCTCGCAGCCCAGGATGCGTATCCACGCGTCGGGCTGCGCGAGCACGCGCGGGTCGTGGGCGAGCATGGTGCCCAGGTCGGCCGCGCTGAGTCGTTCGGGGCCTATGAAGAAACCGGTGCCGTCACCGGCGATCGCGACGTCGATGACGCCGTTGGAACGTCGCAGCAGGCGTGGATCGGCCGTGGGCATGACCGCGGAGCTCTCGTCGCGATACCAGATGCCCGCGTTGACCTCGCGGCGATGCTCGGAGATCAGGTCCCGGTGCCGGGCGCTCAGCGGTGGCGCGGACACCGGGCCGGGCGACTCGACGGGCCTGACGGCCGCCAGAAGCGGGACGGGACGCACGTGTCCCTTGCGTACCGTACGACTGGCCCGCGGATCCTCCGGCATTGCTGCCAGCTCGGGACCGAGCCAGGCCCTGAGCTGCTCCCCGACCACCGCCGAGGTGTCGCCGGGCAGGAAGAACCGGAACTGCGCCGATGGCTGGGCGGCGTTCCCGACATGGAGGTTGCCCAGAGACGTGGTCTCCACGGCTCCATCCGCGGCCAGCACGACCCGTCCGGTGTACCAGGCGAGCTCCTGCGCGAAGGCCGTCGTCCCGTCATGGGGGCCGGCCAGTATGATCGCGGCGTCCTGCGGCAGGTCGGGGGAGCACAGCAGCATCGCCGCGACCACCTCGGCCCGCAGGAGCCGGTCGTCGACTATCAACCCCCGCCGGGAGTAGCGGCCCTCGACCACGAAGGCGCCCTCGACGGGCCGTACCGTGTGCCGCTTCGCCGCGCCGTCGGCCAGGCCGCTGCGGACGCGCAGGCCCGCCGCGGTCGGGGTGACCGCGTTCCGCCGGAGATGGTGCGCAATGTCCCGGGCCAGTTCATCGGTGAGCCCGATCCTCGGCGTGACCACCGGTCCCGTTCGTTCCTGGGCCCGGTGCTGCTTGAGGAAGTAATGGACCTCACCGTTGTCGGCGGTCATCACCGCCGTCACGGTGAACCGGGCGCCGGACCTGAACAGCGCGTGATGCGGCTTGCCCGACACGTCCGCGACCGGTACGTAGTCGGACGCCAGGATGGTCACTCGCGTGCCGTGGGGGCCCTCGGCCAGATGGCCGGCGTCGTCGACACCGTCGATCAAGGTGTCCACGGTGAACTCTTCCCCAGCGAGGATGCCCCGGGGAACCAGGCCGGCGGGAACCCGGGCGAACACGTGCCCTTCCGCGCTCGCCCGTGCCGCCAGCTCGGCGTCGGCCCGGGAGATCACGTCGGTCCGGTTCTCCGCGATCACCCGCGCCAGGTGATCGTTCCGCAGGAGGTCGCCCAGGACCGGGCCCGTTCCCGGTGCGGGCCGCCACGCGGGCGCGCGATACTCGACGGTCGTCCGGTCCTCGGAGAACGCCAGCGGGATCAGCCTCGCGTCGTCGGAGCCGGTGAACTCGCTCAGCATGTTCAGCAAGCGCTCGTACCGGTCGCCGAGGGAGAGCGCGCCGAAGGTGTCACGCAGCGCCTCGAAGGCGGCGGTGACCCGGGCGACGTCACCGGGGGCCAGGACCGGGGCGCCGCCCCGGAACTCCCAGTCGCCCGCCTCACCGAACAGGACGAGCAGCGGGTTGACGTCGAGCAGCCGTCGCAGTGTCGCGTGGTCCAAGGGCTCGCCGTGGGCGAGGAAGGTGTACAGCGCCCGGGTGGCCAGGCGGGCCTGCGTCTCGGGAGTGGGTTCCGCCGGCCGGCGGAGCTCCTCGTAGAGGACGTAGGGGGTGGCCCGATGCGCGCCGGGCAGGCCGTCACCGGCCTCGTACGCCTCCTCCAGCCTGGCCTCGTGCTCGTCCGCCGCCGCGCGGGTCGGGAACTCGTGGCGCAGGGCCCGCCGGCCGTCGCCGAAGACCACCTCGGTCGTCCGCCCGTGTGACCCCGGCACGTCGAGCACGCGGGAGACGCCCGTGGCGACGCTCGCCCGCAGCGCGTCGCTGCCGAACGTACGCCACACGTACCCGTCCTCGTCGAGGTGCAGGGCCGGGCCGGCGAGGCCGAGCGCCTGTCTGGCCAGCGCGCGGACGAGGACCTCCGGGGCGTCGCTGAGGGGGATCCTGAGAGCGCGGGACCCGTCGGCGAACGTCACCACGTCGCCCAGGGCCGACGCCCGCTCCGACGGGACGCCCTGCTTGACGGTCTGCTCGACGTTGACGCGGAGGCGGCGAGCCGCGTTGATGGCCCGGCCCTCGGCAACCGGGCCCAGGCCCGTCAGCGAGGCGGACGGGCCCTGGTCCATGGCACTGAGCGGCGCGACACGGGCGAGGGGCAGCTCGGCCCCAGGCACGGCGGCCACCACGCTCTCCAGGCCGACCGCGTTCCCGGCGAACGGCCCGCCCGCGAGGCCCTGGTGCCGTCGCACGATCTCGTCGTAGTGGGACTCCAAGCCCATCCGGGCGAAGTCCTCGCGTGCGGTCTCCAGCATGGCTCCCAGCACCCGCACGTCCGAGGGGGACAGCGGGTTGCTCGCCCAGTCGCGGCGGCCGGAGGCGTCCTCGCGCAGAAACAGGTCGAGCAGCGGGCGGCTGGTCGGAAGCACGTGGAGGGCCGGTCTGGTGACCAGCGGCGTGATGTCGGCCAGGGCGGCGAGGTATCCGGCGAGCACCGCCTCGCGGGTGCCGAGGAAGCCGGCGGAGGTGGCGGTGGGTGTCCAGTCGATCAGGATGTGCCGGTCGCCGGCCGCCCTGGCGGGGCCGACCAGGCCCAGGCGGTGGGCCAGCTGCGTCATCAGCAGGGTCAGGTTCCTGCTCTGGGGGGTGGACTCCTCAAGGAGAAGGGCGGGGGAGCCGTCGGCCAGCATCACCTTGGAGACGTTCGCGCCGAGGGGCTCCGGCTCGCCCCGGACACCCAGAGCCGCCAGCTCCGGATCACTCGGCATGCCCAGGAACTCCGTCTCCGGGGCGGTTCGGGGGTCTGAAGCTTCCTGGGTGTCGGTTTCTTCCGTCCAGTTGATCAGGGCGTCGATGGGGTGCGAGGGGCCGGTGCGCGCGGCGAGGTCGGCCTCCACCGCGGCGATCTCGACGGCCAGCCGGTCCGCGGCCGCGGTGTCGCCCGCCGCCAGGGCCTCGCGCTGCTTGCGTTCCAGGAAGCGCAGCTCGTTGCGCCGGGCGGTGACGCACTCGTCGCGCGTGGCCTCTCCCGGCGTGTGCGGGTGCGTGTGCTCGCCTGCCGTACGGAACTGGAGCACGTCGCTGATCTCGTGCAGGACGAGCCGGGCCACCTGGTCGGAGGCGACGCGGGGAGCCAGGGTCACCAGGTGCGGATCGCCCCGCTCGCCGGTGTTCGTCGCCGTGGTCTCGCCCAGGTAGCCGCCCTCGACCGGCCCCACCTGGAACTTGAAGTGCACCTGTCCGAGCAGGGCGGAGTCCAGGACGAGGGTGTCGCCGCCGTCCCAGATCACCCGCCAGGCGCCGGCGACGCCGCCGAAGTCCTCCAGCAGCAGCTCGTTGTTGAACGCCTGCCTGGCCTCGTCGACGGTGAGGTCGCCCTCGTCGGCCGGGCGGCCGTCGGCGACGAACGCGGAGTCGAGCGGGGAGGCGTGGGTGTGACGGGGCGCGCCGCCCGGCCCGTTCTCCGCGTCGTCGGGCTTGTTCTTGGCCGGCCAGGCCGCCGGATCCGCGGCCGGCAGGATGCCGCGCCTGCTCAGCTCGTTCCTCAGGTGCTCGGCGAGGCTGGGGGCCTGATCCGCCTCCGCCTGCCGCTCGGGGCGTCCGGCGGGGTCGGCGGGGTCGACGGAGGCGGCGGGGTTCGTGTCCGTCCTCGGCGTGGTGCGCTCGTGCAGGGCCAGCAGGTCCATGCCGTGCTGCTCGGCCACCGCGATCAGGGAGGACGGCAGTCCGGCGAAGCGCCGCCCGAATCCTCCGTCGTCCCCCTGCGCCGTCAGGCGGCCGTCGGGGGTGGCGACGTAGGTCAGGGGCGGCCCGTACGGAGGCCGGAGCGTGACCAGGACGGTCTCGTTCCGATCGCGGGCGTCCACTTGCGCCTGCCTGAGCTCCCCGTACGAACGAACGGGCCGCCCGGTCCCCGAGCCGACCGGCCCCGGCAGGGCGGCGGCAGCGGGGGCGACCGGCCCGGGAGCCTCGTGGCCGGCGACCGGCGGCGGGTTCTCGGCCTGTCCGGCCAGCTCCCGCATGACCTCGTCGAAGACGATCACATCGGCGTGGCCCGTGGCGACGCGGACGGCCTCCTGCGGCGGCTTCTGCCCGGATTTCTGGGCCGGCGAGACCTCGACGCGTACGGTGTAGTCGACCCGGAACCTGACCGAGCTGCTGTCGGCCTTCTCGAAGACGCTGGTCTCCCTGCGGTTGCCGCCGCCGACGGACGCGCCGTCGACGCCCTGGCTGCGGTAGCTCCCGCCCATGCCGAACTTGAGGCCGAACGGGAGCCACCTCCCTATGTCCTTGCTCCCGCCGGAGAACCCGGCCGGAAACCACCGGGTACGGTCCGCGCTCGCGGACGTACCCCACTGCCTGCGGTCGACCTGCCCGATCTCGAAGTCCTTGTGACCTTGGGCGATGGTCACGGGTTCGGACAAGACCGCTCCGACGTGCACGCGCGCCACCCTGCGGTGCGCCAGCGGCACTTCGAGCACCATGAGCCCGTCCTCGGCCGTCATGAGCTCGAAGTTGACGTTCCGGTTGCTGCCCGTCAGGATCCGGGCGAGCGCACGGGACTCCCGGAGGGAGAGGTCGCGGCCCGTCGTCGCCTTCAGGTGCCGTTCGACGGCCTTGGCGAGGTCCTTCACCCGCGTGCTCTCGACCATGAAGTTCTCGGGCACGGGGAAGGGGCGCGGATCGGCCACGGCGGGCTGCGGAGCGGTGCCCGCGCGCGCGACCATGCCGGGTGGGACGAGCCGGTCGATGGTTCCCGAGACGCGCCGGGAAACCTCTGCCACCAGCGACGCGTCCGCCACAGGCGACGTGGACCTCACCCGCCGTACGTCGACCACGAGCCTGATGCCCTGCCGCACCTCCGCCCTGGTCCCCTCGAACGAGGCCGCCCGCTGCACCCGGGTCTCTTGCAGGTTGCTCGCGGCCGAGGCGCCGCGTCCGCGGTCGGTGCCCACGGAACCCGACTCCATGTCGTCTTCCGTGTCCTTGCCGCCGAAGGTGCCGGTCAGCGCCGAGGACTC
This sequence comes from Nonomuraea sp. NPDC047529, assembly GCF_040642995.1. Lineage (NCBI taxonomy): Bacteria > Bacillati > Actinomycetota > Actinomycetes > Streptosporangiales > Streptosporangiaceae > Nonomuraea > Nonomuraea sp. NPDC047529. The sequence goes on from NZ_JBEYTJ010000016.1 coordinate 78,011, forward strand.
GGAGACGTTCTCCTCGTGCATGGTGTAGAGCTGGAGGATCTGCCCCACGTCGGAGACCTCGCCCCGATACTGGACGTCATCGCCGAGCACGGCCCGTACGGTGACCTCAAGGGTGTCCGTGAGCCCGTCGCCCCTGACGGTGTACTCGGCGGGCGGGGAGTCCGGATCGAGCAGAGTGTCGATCTTGCCCAGCCAGCTGTTGCCGGAGAAGTCGGCCGACAGCGCGCGCCACAGTTCGGTGTCCTGGGCGAGCGCGCCCGGAGCCACCGCCTCGACCGCCTCCTTGATCTCTTCCAGCAGCTCGACCTCGGCGCCCGGCCGGTCCTCCGGATGGAGGCTGACCCCCTTGACGGTGCTCATGCCGATGGCGTCCTGGTACGGCGGCGCGAGCACGGCGGCCACCTCGCCGTTCTCCAGCCGCCGGGCGGCCGCCTCCAGTTGCGCCTTGACGTGGTGGTGGAACTCCGGCCGGCTCAGCATGCGGTCGATGGTCTCGGCGTCCGTCTCGCCGGGCCGGCCCGGCGGAACCCCCGGCGGCATCATCTCGGCCAGCGTCTCGGAGGAGAACAGTTCGAGGAGCGCGGCGAGGGCCCTGCCGGTGTCGTGCCCCCGGCTGAGGGGGACGCCGGGCAGGGTGGTCAGGCCCGGGACACCCGACGGATGGGCGGTCCTCGCGCTTTCCAGGTCCTGCAGGTACCGGGTGATGAACCTGACCGCCACCCGGCGGCCGAGCTTCAGGTCGCCGTTCATCACCCGTTCGGCCGCGTCGGCGAGCTGGTGCAGCGGCAGCTCCACCTCTTCGTTGGCGTACAGGTCGAGCGCGTCACGTTCGGCGACCAGGTAGACGGCGGTGCCGTCGTTCCGCGTGACCGTCTTCGCGCCGATGCCGGAACCCACGGTCACTTCCGCGGCGACGTCCATCACGAAGGCGTAGTGCCTGCCCGTGTCGATGGTCAGTCGCTCGGGGCCGGAGATCAGCTTCCGCTCGTTGGAGGTCGTACGCCCCCATGAGGTGGTGCCGCTCCCCTCCTCCGCCCGCTCACCGGGCGCCGGCACTCCCATGGATCCCTCGACGTCCCGCGGTCTGGAGATCCGGGTGGTGCTGCTCTGGGAGCTGAGGGTGAGGTTGATGTCGCCGACCAGGATGTCGGTGGCGGACAGGAAGCGCGACTGGCCCTGCGTCAGGCGGAGGCTGACCGGCTGGTGCCGCGCCGTCCCCTTCGCCGTCTGGCGGTCCACCCCGGTCCGGTGGCCGGTGGTGAACACCTCGGGGTGGCTGACCAGGCTGCGTACGTTGAAGAACGCCGCGAGGTGCTGGAACGCGGGCGAGCCGCGGTCGAGCGAACCGTCGAGATGCGCGACGGTCGTCGCGATGTCGCCGACGTCGAGGTGGGCGACGGTGGCCCGCCGGAGCACCGACGTCGAGGTGCGGTGCCGCGGCCCCGGCGGACGCGGGTGCCCGTCGGACGACAGCGCGAGCGGGAGCAGGTCGGAGGGGAGCACGATCCGCGCGTCCCCGGCCCGTCCCTCCGTCACGATCGGTACGGGGTTCGCCCCGGTCAGCCGCTCGACCTGGACGACGTGCGGGATGCGGAAGACCGCGCTCTGCCCGGTGCCCTCCAGGAGTTTCACCTGGTTGACGGTGCTGCCCGTCGTGAGCTCCACCTGGCGGTTCCGGCCGAGGCCGGCGGAGAGGTTGGATCCCCCGAGATCGAGGCCGGGGTCGTCCTTCAGGGAAAGGCCGCTTCCCAGTCCCGCTCCCCACGACCCGGTCAGGTTCCGGGACGAGGTGTAGGTGTCGGAGCCGATGTCCAGGTTCACCACCGGCTCGGCGCCGGTCACCCCCTCGTAGACGGCGTTGCCGAAGTCCTGCCTCAGGCTGATCCGCAGGGTGTAGTGCTCGGCCGGGCCGAGGGGGCTGTGGTGGACCAGGTTGACGATCAGGCCCGCCTGGGCTGCCTGGTCGTAGCCGGTCTCCAGGCGTTCGGCGGAGAACTGCTCGGCGACCAGTTGCTCGTTGGCCATCTGACTCGCCCTGACCGAGGCGTCGAGGGAGTAGTGGGGGACGCCGTTCCTGAGCTTCGGCAACACGCCTTCGCGGCGCAGATACTTCTCGACCTGTTCCCGGACCGAGTCCATGCCGGTGATCCGCTGAACCAGCGCCGGGCCCGCGCCGCGCGTCTGGTTCTCGCCCGTCCCGTACCAGGTGGGCAGCGCGCCGACTCTGCCGGGCGGATCGACCTTGGCGGGATCGCCTCTGAGCACGACGTTGCCGTCCGCGTCGCGCCCGATCTCCGCTGCCGGGTCGACCGGCAGGCCGTAGCGGTAGGCGTCCGGTTCGGGGATGCGGAACAGTCCGGTGCTCGGGTCGGAGACGAGGGTGACCGGGTCCTGACCGTCCATCTGGATCGTCACCGTGTGCACCATGTTCAGCAGGTAGCCCTGGGTCTCACCCGCCCATCGATGCACGCTCGGATGGATGGCCACGCCGGTCACGCCGGTGGACGCGGATGCCGCTCTGTCCACATCGCCGCGGAGGGTGGCTTCCCATGCAGGGTGGTGCTGACCGGTCTGGTCGGCCGTCTGCGAGGTCCACCCCACGGCACCCCCGAGGGCCGTGTCGTGGCTGTCGGAATGGCTCTGGCCCGCGTGGGAGGATCCGACGCGCAGCCGTTCCTGGTGGTGCTTGGTGCTGGGGCCGCCGACACGTGTGTCCCCGGGGAACACGGTCGTGCGCATCGTCATCACGCCGTGGATCCGGCCGTTCACGATGATGGTCCGGCGCAGCCCCGCCGGATCGTTGACGGCCGTGCCGAGGTTGCCGGGCAGGTCCTCGGTGATCGCCGTGACGACCTGGTCGCGGGCGACGGGGCTGCGCATGACCTTCGGCAGCCGCCCGGTCACCCGCTCGGCCAGATCGAGCAGGCCGGTCATGCTGACGACGACGTGCTCGGGGAAGGGGGAGCGCCGCCGGTCGGCCTCGGGAAGCTGGAGGGGCTGGTCACTGGGATCGAGGAGATAGGCGTGCGAGAGCCACAGGCTCTGACGCGTGGTCTCCCCGGCGGGCGGTGAGGCGGTCACCGGGGTGCCGGACGCGGTGCGCAGTTCCACGCTCCAGCTCGCCCTGGCGGTGAACATGGTGGCCGTGCCGCGATTGTCCTCGACGTTGCCGCCCAGCCAGTTGTCCTGAGCCGAGGTGGAGACGGAGTGAGCGCCGCTCCTGCTCCACTTGAGCCTCATGACACCGTGGTCGGCGATGTGGTGGAGGGTCTCCCAGGGCGTACTCCGCATCCAATGCCGGCCCAGGTCCATTATGTCCCGGTCGAAGGTCAACCCCCTGGAGCGGCGGCCGGTGGCGGATGCCCTGCCGCCACCCTGCGGCAGTTGTCCGAGCATGGTCTCGGAGTGGGATGCGGCCGGCTTCACCACCTCCATGAGGTCGTCAAGCGTCAACCGGATCCGCAGTTCCGCGCCCGCGGTCCCGTTCAGGCGCAGCAGCAGGCCGTCCGGCGCGAGCGCGGTCTGGAAGGCCTGGCGGATCGCCCGCCTCAGCTCCTCCTGGGAGAAGCGTGCGGACAGGCCCTGGTCCGTGAGCAGCTTGTTGACCAGCTCGGTCAGCGGGGCCAGGTTGGCGATCGGGCCGGCGGTGTAGGCGGCCAGCAGGGCGTGCGGCGGCGGCAGTGCCTCCCGGTGTGCCGAGTCGTAGGCGTCCGATCGGCTCCGCATCTCCTGGAGGGCGACTTCGACCTGGAGCGTTCTGGGCTTGTCCGGCCTGTTCACCCTGTTCAGGGCGGTCAGTGTCGCGTCGGTGGCGTCAAGTGCCTGGTTCGCGGCGATCGCGGCGGCCGCGTACCGCTCGGCTGCCCGCGTGTGGTACCTGGCGGCGGACTCCGCCTGCTCGGCGGCCAGCACCTGCCGACGCGCGCGCTCGGGAGCGCCGTCGTCCTCGTCCAGGCCGTGCTGGAAAGCGTGATTCCAGGCCTCCCGAGCCTTATCCCAGGACTCTTCGGCATGGTGCCGGTGACGGCTGCTGAGTTCGAGGTTGTGCGCCCAGGCGGCCTCCAGCCTCCTCTCCTCCGCTTCGACCTCCGCCCTCAGCTCCGACAGCGCGGTGGGCGGGGGCTCGGGCACCGAGAGGGCGGGCGGTGTCGCGGGCGGCAGCGCGGCTACCGCATCCTGGTACGCCTCCATGGCCGTGGCGGCCGCTCGCGCGGCGGCGTTCAGCGCGGCGTGGTCGACCGGCTCTCCCGAGGCCACGCCCTTCAGCAAGTCGGCGAGCACCTCGTGGGCGTCGCGGGCGGCGATCGCCAGGCCTTCGGCCGCCTCGTGCAGCGCGCCGAGCCGGGCGAGCTCCGCCGCGATGGCCCGCCACCTCCGTGCGCCCTCCAGGTCCCGCGCGGCCAGGGCCTCCGCGGCGAGCACGTACGGCGTGCTCGCCGCCTGGTTGTAGGCGCGTACCGCCGCGCGCTGCGCCCTGACGACCCCGTCGAACCCCTCGATGGTGGTACGCAGCGCCGTGGCGGCGGCCCGCCGGTCCGACACGCGCTGGAGGAGGTCGCCGAGCGTGGCGTCGATGGCCTGGGCGTCGCGCGTGTTCGTCAGCAGGTCCGGCGTCGTGAGCTTACGGTAGTACCCCTCGTGGGTGGCGCCCAGGCGGAGCAGCTGCGAGGCGAGCTCGTGCGGCGGGGCGATCAGGATGCGCCGCGCCTGAACCGTCTCGTCGAGGAGCAACTGGTACGTCTCGGCGGCCCGTACGGCCGAGTCGGCCGCGCTCCGGCGTTCCGCCGCCGTGCCCGGTGAACGTCGCGCCGGGCTGGTGAGCTCGTCGGCGGCCGCCCGCAGCGCGGCGATGTGGGCGCCGAGCACGTCCGGTTCGGCGGCCTGGGGCAGCGCGGGAACGAAGACGGCCGGGTCGGCCTGCTCCTCGTACCGCAGGCGGAGCTGGTGGGCCGCGTGCAGCGCCCTGGCGAACTCGGTGCCCTTCCTGCCGGGAGCGCCCGCGGTGTGCACGAGCGACTGGGCGCTCTCGTACGCGGCCCTCGCCTGGGACGCCGCCGTCAGCAGCGAGGAGGTGCCCATGTCGGTGACCGTCATCGCCAGGAGCCGGAGGTCGGACTCCACGCGCAGGAGCCGGTCGATCTGCTGCGCCAGCACCTGGTCGAGATCCTGTTCGAGCTGGGCGACGGCCTGGTCGTGGCGGATCAGCAGGTCGATCAGGTCGTTCGTCGACTGACGGGCCGGCGCCGGTCGCGACTCGCCCACTTCCAGCTCGCCGTGAGCCTCCAGAATCCTGCGTACGGCGTCCCGCTCCGCCTCCATGACGGACCGTTCGATGCCGCTCGTCTCGCCGATCCGGCGGGTCAGGAACACCAGCTCGCGACGGCGGGCGGTGAGACACTCGTCGCGCTCGTTCGGCTGGGTGATCAGGCGGCGCATCAGGCCCTGGCGCGGCTGGTTCCTGGCGTGCAACGTGTCGGCGATCTCGTGCAGGACCAGCCTGGCGACCTGGTCGGGGGCCACGCCAGGTGCCAGCCGCACCCTGTTCTCGCCGTTCGCGTACAGCACGGTCCGGCCCAGCCGGCTGCGGGTGACGCGGCCCACCGTGAAGGTGAACCGCTGGTCGGGGAGACCGGTGACCTCGACCACGAGCGTGTCGGCGGCGGTCCAGCGCATGCCGGTGACCTCAGGTCCGAGGTCGGAGGCGAGGACCTCGACCTCGAACGCCGCCCTGGCCTCCGCCACCGTGAGCGCCGGCACGCCGCTTTCGCGGCCGTTCGCGACGAACCTGGTGCGCTTGACGGGACGCCCGCTCACGAGGGCATGGGCGTCCCTGGTACGGCGGACGGCGCCGATCAGCCTGGTGACCAGGGAGGGGCCGGGGGTGGCGGGCTGCTGGGCGGGTGCGGGGGTGGGGTCAGCCTGGGTCTGCGGGGTGGGGCCGGGGGCGGCCGCCGTCTCGGCCGTGGTGAGGGTGCCGGTGTCCTGCGGGACCGGAGCGGGTTCGGCGGTACGGGGCTCCCCGACGCTCTGCGGGCCCCCGGTCCGCGCGGTCTCGGGGGTGCCGGTGCTGTCCTGGGTGGTGTTCTCGGCCGGGGTGGTGTTCTCGGCCGGGGCGCCGGACGTGTCGGAGGTGCCGCTGGTCCGGTCGGGAGCGGGTGTCGTGTCCGGGGTGGTGGTCGTGTCCGGAGCGGGGGTCGTGTCCGGGGTGGTGGTCGTGTCCGGGGTGGTGGCCGGCGTCTGGGAGGCGGCGGTGTCCGAGCCGGGGGAGGTGTGCGGCGTTTCGGCGGGCGCCTGGTCCGTCGTGGGCGCGGCCTGCTGATCGGCGGCGGGGGAGGCGTCCTGCGCGGCCGGCTGGGACGCCGGTCGCGCGTCTGGGCGCGGGTCCTGCGATCGGTCCTGCTGGTCCTGCGGCTGGGCCTGCGGTTGGGATTGAACTTGAGGGGTGGGGGCGTCCTGGCGGGGTTTGGTGTCGTTGGTGTGCTGGGGGCGGGGGGCCTGCGGCGTGTCCGGGGCGGCGTCCGGCGTCTGGACGGCTCGGGCTGCCTTCGGTGCGGGCTGCTGGGGCGCCGCCGGTTCGGTGACCGTGCTCGTACGGTCCCGCCTGCCCCCGCCGGAGAGGTCGCCCTGCGGCAACACCGGGCTCCCGCCGGCGTCGGGCGAACCGGTCTGAGGGCCGGGGACGGAGGAGAGGTCCCCGAGGCCGGGAGCCGTCGTGATGGTGGACGCGTTCCGCTGGGCCGCCATCGCCTCGTTGAACACGCCGCTCAGCGAGGTCACCGGGGTGACGGCCGCGTGCAGGACCTCCAGGTTGGTCGGGCTGAGGGTGTTCGTACGTCCCGCGCCGCCGAGGAAGCCGCCGTAGAAGCCCTCCGCGCCCGGCAGCGCGAACTGGTCGTAGACGGCGTAGTTGGCGACGATGCTGCCGGCGGGCGAGGCGACCATGTTGTTCAGGCCGGTGTTCAGCGCGCGTCCGGGGAAGCGCAGGAACGCGTTGCCGACGCCGCGGTTGTCGCCCGCGATCCGGTTCAGCCGCGAGATGCCGGGCAGGTCGTTGGCGAAGCGCGACATCGGATCGCCGAGCTTGGTGCCCGCGATCGCGCCGGCGCCCGCGCCGATCGCCGCCGCCTTGACCTTCTTCCAGTCCAGCGAGTCGCGGGTGCCCATCCTGATCTGCTGGTACTGGGTGGTGAGGTCGATGACGAGCTCTTCGGAGATCTCCTCGAACAGCTCGGCCGCCAGCGCCGCGTTGAAGAAGCGGCCCGCGCCGGCTCCGGCGAGCTTGGAGATCTGGCCGCTCGCGGCGACCGGGCCCGACCTGGCCGCCACCAGCGCCAGCCGTTCCATGATCAGGGCGATCCTGGACCCGCCCGCCGCGCCCACGCTGCGCAGCATGAGGCTGGCCAGCGGGAAGAAGCCGGCGGCGATCAGGGCGATGAACGCGGCGATCACCGCGATCCAGAAGGCGACGTTGATCGACAGCTTGGTGTACTGGGTCTCGCGGGCGAAGTTGTCGACCATCTTCGCGTAGGAGAAGGACTCCTGGGCCTTGGCGACCACGCCGGCCTTGTCGTCGTAGAGCTTGGCGAGCCGCTTGAAGATGGCCGGCTTGGCGGGCGACTGGAGGCTGCCGTTCAACGTCTGGACCGTGGCGGAGGTCGGGTCCAGGGTGCTGATGAGCAGGTTCATCAGCTTGACGTACTCGACGCGTAACTCCCAGAGCTTGCTCTCGCTGCCCTCCGGCCAGCTCTGGCCCGCCGTCAGCAGGGGGACCAGGTGGTGGACCACCCAGCCGGGCAGCGCCTCCGTCTGCCAGACGGGCTCCACGTCCTTGGTGGCGATCCCGCCGTCGAACGCGCCGGTGCCGCCCGCCGGCTTCCGGGCCTCGTCGGTCGCGGTGGTGACGTCGCCTTTGCCCGCCATCATGCTTTTCGGTAGGCGTTCGACAGGCCCACGTCGATCGCCTGCTCGGTGGTGAGGGTGTTGGAGACCGTCGCGCGCAGCAGCGGCCCGGAGCCGGAGATCTCTTTGATCAGGTCATCGGTGTCGCGCAGGAATCTCTCGGGACCCCCGCCCGCCAGGTACTGCTTGCTGAAGGACTGGCCGTCCGGCCCGTCGCCCTGGGGGTGGGCGGCGTTCAACGCCCGGATCCGCGCCGCGATGGCCGGCCAGGCGGTGCTCAGGTCGGTCGCCATGGCGTCCCACTGGTTCAGGCTGTTGCTGATCGGTTCGCGGATGTGCACGTCCGCCCGGTCGTCGGCGCTCATCGGCGGCGTCTCTCTCCCGGCAGCGGGCCGGAGAACTGATCGAGCACGGCCTCCAGGTCGCCCTCCAGATGGGCGCGCAACTGCTCGGGCGGCACCACGGGCTCGAAGAGCTCGACCAGCTCCTCCAGGGCCTTGGCGGTGGCCCGCCGGATGGTGTCGGTGATCGAGTCGGCCAGCCCCCTGGCGTTGGGCCGGCGGTACAGCCGGGGGTCGAGATCGAGCCTGATCAGCTCGCCGCGGACGCTCACCGTGGCCGAGACGAGCCCGTCGTCGGACTTCTCGGTGACCCGGATGGCCTGGGCCTTGGCGTTGAGATCGCTCGCCTCGCGTTGCATGCGCATGAAGGTCTCGCGTAACTCGTCGGCGTAGGCCTGGAGGCCAACCACGTCCGCGTCTTCCATCAGGCCCACCCCCTAACTGGGGTGAATATAACAACAACATCATCTGGCCTGAAAGAGATCAACAGCCTTGTTGTTCATCAGATGCCGACAAGTGCCACAGCCTTCTCGCTGAGCGCCGACACCTCGTCCCGCAGCACCCAGGCACGGTGCACTCCGCGCTCGACGCGTTCCAGGCCGAGCTCCGCGGCGTGCGGCGCGTTCGCGCCCAGGTACTCGATGAGCAACTCCTCCTGGCGCGCCGCGCGGACCAGGAAGGGGGCGCCACGCCACTCGCAGACGACGGTCAGGTGCCAGATCGCCGCGCAGTCGGCCGCCGGGACCGCGCGTACGTACCGGCCAGGCGCCACCTCCTCGAAGCCGTCGGCGGGCTCCGGGGCGTACAGACGCATGAAGAGCACGCCGTCGACGAGGTCCGGCGACGCCTCGTGGTCGGCGCCCGCCCAGCGGACGCGGTAGGAGCCGGGGTTCATTCGTCCTCCACCATCAGCCACCGGCAGCGGTCGGCGTCGTACCGCGCCCGCGTGCGTTCCCTGCCGTCGGCGGCCAGCTCCACGATCTCGGCGCCGTGCGGCAGGCCGATGCCGTCGATCTTGTACTCCCTGATGGTCTCGGCGGGGTTCGGCACCAGGCCCGTGCCGACGAACGGCGGCTCCTCGACCACCCAGCCGGCCATCGCCGTCCGGCCCCTCTCGTCGACCCCGCCGTACGGGGTGCGGTAGAGCTCCACCCCGACCGCCGGCCAGCGCAGCAGGTTGACCGCGCCCTCGGCGGTGAGGGCGTCGTCCTGGAGCAGCGCGTCGGCGAGCACGGACGGAGTCGCGATGTGCTCGACGTCGAGCGCGTGGTGGCAGTAGCCGGACACGCGCGGCCGTTCGCTGTCCAGCAACTCCTGGATCTGCGCCACCTCCAGCAGCTTCTGCACGATCGGGACGCCGTGGCCGGGCTCGGCGACCAGGTCCTGCTCCAGCGTGGGCACCGCCAGCCGCGCGACCGTGCCCGGCTCCAGCAGGAACGACGGTTCGAGCCCCGGGTTGACCGCCAGCCCCCAGCGGGGGTCGGGCCAGCCCGCCGCGAGCTCGACCAGCGACAGCACCCGGCAGTGCCGGACGGCGCCACCCGTGGCCTCCCGCATCGCCTCCTCCGACGTGTACACCGCCACCCACACACGATCGGCCCCCGCGAACGTCGGCCAGGCGACCTGCTCGTCACCTCTGGCGGCGGCGTCGCCGACCGGGCAGGCGAAGTCGGCGTACCGCAGCAGCGCGAGACAGGTGGACAGGTCCTGCCGGTCGTGCGCCTCCTTGAGCCGCTCCTCGAACGCGGTCGGTGCCTGCATGGCGACACCCTAGTGGGTTGATCCGCGTTCCCTGTAGGTTGCCCGTGTGACGGATCGGCCGATTGCCCGCACCCGCGACGAGGCTCTCGTGTACCTCGACCTGAATCCCTGCCGGTGCGGCTCGGTGGAGACCGAGTGGGACAGCGGCGTGGTCAGCGTCGAAGGCTCGCTGGCCACGTGCTGGTCGGGTGCCTGCGACGACTGCGGCGCGGCGCGGGAGTACCTGTTCTCACTGCCCAGGCGCGAGGTCATGCCGGTCGGCTGGCCGACGTTCGGCGGCGCGGAGCCGTCCGAGCTGCTCGACGCCGGGGAGTGGATGTGGCTGGCCGACCTCACGGCCGGTAACGTCCCCGACGATCCGGAGGACGCTCGCCGGGCGCTCTCCATGGCTCGTTCGGCCATGGACGAGGTGCTCAAGTTCATCCCCGAGGGGCAGGACGACGTCCCCGCGGAGGCCTTCTGGTCCGCCCGCGGGCGGGAGGTGCGCGCCGCCGAGCCTCCCCGGTTCCGCCGCGACCGCCTGATGGTCGTCCGGGACACCTACCGCGAGCTCGCCGACCGCTGAGCTTCCCCGGCGGGCCGGCCGTCGTGGTCGTCGTGGCCCGCCAGCGACCGGCGGCGGTGGTCCCGCGGGCTGAGGTCGTAGGCGGTGCGGAACGCGCGGCTGAACTCGGCGCCGTTCCTGAAGCCCCAGCGCATGCCGATCTCGCCGATCGGAAGGTCCCGCAGCCGCGGGTCGGCCAGGTCGGCGTGACAACGTTCGAGCCGGCGCCGGCGAACGGTGGCGCCGACGGTCTCGTGCCGCTGCTCGAACAGCGCGTGCAGGGTGCGTACGGAGATGTGGTGGTGCGCGGCGATGCTCGACGGCCCCAGGTCGGGATCGCCGAGATGCTGGTCGATGAAGGCGTCGATCCGCGCGGCCAGCATCCGGTGCCGGCTCTCGGCCGGCAGCTGGCGGCCGGCGTCGAGGCGTCCGGCCAGGAAGGCGGCGGCCAGGTCGACGCCGATGGTGCCGAGGCGGGGCAGCTCGGCGGGGTGGCAGCCGCTCGCGTGTTCGAGCAGGCCGGTGAGGTAGCGGGCCAGCAGCGCCCCTGAGCCGGTGGCCGCCCGGAGCCTGGTGGCCAGCAACGGCTCCAGCTGGCCGCGGGTCAGCGGCAGCGCCTCGCGTGGCAGGAACAGGAGCGTCACCCGGGTCGGCCGGTCACCGTCGAGGAACTCGGTCACGTACGGCGAGGAAGTGTCGAACAAGGACATGTCGCCGGCCTGCAACAGGGATTCGTTGCCCCGCTGCCGCAGCCGGTTGGCGTTGCCGTGCAGCAGGAAGAGCTCATAGCCCTCGGGATCGTGCCGGCTGATGTGGGCCGGGGTGCGCCGGCCCTTCAGCGGCGACATCGTGAAGTCGCCCACCCGCACCTGCGACAGGTCGATGGACTGCACCCGGCCGTGGAAGTCGTCGGCGTGCTCGCTGGACAGCGCGGTGGGCACGACCTCGTGCGCGGCGAGGTGCGCCCACCACTCCAGGCGATCCTTCCTCGGGATCGCGTCGGTGGACGCGGACACCACCGGGCTCGGTCTGGCCATGCGGTGGATCCAGGAACTCCGGTACGGGTGATCGCACACCGCGTCGACGCTGTCGGCCACCGTCCAAGGGTCCACAACCCCGGCCTCGGCCGCAAGACCGGCGGCGCGTCCTGTCGCGGTCCGCAACCTACCGGCCGTCCGTGCGATCCGCCGGCCCCTGGGCCTCGGGGGTCGTCCGGCGGGGCGAGGACTGCCCGGGACGGACGAGGCCGGAGTCGTACGACACCACTACCACCTGCGCGCGGCTGCTCAGCCCGAGTTTGGCCATCAGCCGGTTGAGGTGCGTCTTGACCGTGCCCTCGCTCACCGACAGCCGTTCGGCGATCTCCTTGTTCGATAATGCGTGCCCGACCAGCCGCAGCACCTCCGTCTCGCGTCCGGTGAGCCGGTCGAGGGAGGGGGAGGGCAGCGGGGCGGGCGGTTCGGTGAACGCCTCGATCAGGCGCCTGGTCGCGGCCGGGGCCAGCAGGATGTCGCCCGCCGCGACCGTGTGGATGGCGGCGATCAGGCGTTCGGGCGGCGTGTCCTTGAGCAGGAAGCCGCCGGCGCCCAGGCGCAGCGCGTTGTAGACGTACTCGTCGAGGTCGAACGTGGTCAGGATGAGCACCTTGGGCCGCGGGTCGTGCGCGGCGGCCAGGATGCGCTCGGTCGCGGTCAGGCCGTTGATGCCCGGCATCCTGATGTCCATGAGGATCACGTCGGGCCTGAGCGTGGCGGCCAGGCGCACGGCCTCCTCGCCGTCGGCGGCCTCGCCCACCACCTCCAGGCCCGCGGCGCGCAGGAGCGCGGCCAGACCGGCGCGGATGAGCACCTGGTCGTCGACCACGAGAACCTTGATCTCGCACCTGCCTCACGGTCGTCACGGCGGCCGATCGCCCTCACCGGGTGTGGGGAGCGGGAAGGTCGCCAGCACCTCGAACCCGCCCTCGGGCAGCGGCCCGGCGGTGATCGAACCCTGGTAGAGCCTGACACGTTCAGTCATGCCGATCAACCCGTGGCCACCGGAACCCCGGCCCCCGGCCTCGACGGCGGCGCCGTCGTTGCTGACACGCAACGTCAGCGTGGCCGGACCGTAGCCGATGCGGATCTCGACCCGGCCGGGGTCGGCGTGCTTGAGGACGTTCGTCAGCGACTCCTGGACGATGCGGTACGCGCACAGGTCGAGGCCGGGCGGCAGCGGCCGGGCGCGGCCCTCGACGGTGAGCTCGGTGCCGACGCCCGCCGCGCGCATGCGTTCGACCAGCGGATCGAGGGCGAGCAGGCCCGGCGCGGTGGCGTAGAGGCCCTCGTCGTCGTCGTGGGCCTCTATGCGCAGGATCGACAGCAGCCGGCGCATCTCGGTCAGCGCCTCGTGGCTGGTGTCGGCGATGACCCCCAGCGTGGCGTGGGCCGTGGCCGGGTCGCTCAGCGCGACGTAACGCCCCAGCCCGGCCTGTACGGAGATGACCGACATGTGGTGGGCGACGACGTCGTGCAGCTCGCGGGCGATGCGCACCCGCTCGCGGGTGACGGCCCGCCGGGCGGTGGCCCCCTGCTCGGCGCGGAGCTGCGCGGCGAGGTCGGCCAGCTGCGCGGTGCGCTCCGACAGCAGCCGTACGCTGGCCCCCGCGCCCACCCCGCACGCCGCCACCAGGACCGACTGCGCCAGAGCCGACCACATCGCCAGGCCGGGCTGCTGCCCCGAGGCGTACGTCCACTCGGTGACGACCAGCACCGAGCCGGCCACGCACCAGGCCCACGACCGGTGCGCGGCGACGGAGTAGAGGGCCACCAGCGGGCCGATGCTGTTGAGCCCGTGGTGGTAGCCGAGCACGTGGTAGACCAGCGACGCGCCCACCGACACCAGCAGCACCGGCACCGGCGCCACCCTGCGCAGCGCCAGCGGCGCGTTGACCAGCAGGGTCAGGCCCATCGACAGGCCGTCGCCGGGCCGGCCCCGGCCCGGCTCGAACACCTCCCACAGCCAGGTGCCGACGACCAGCGTGAGGGCCGCCGCGCCGTCGAGCAGCAGCGGGTGGACCGCGACCACCCGCCGGAGAAGGGACGAGGGGGTGAAGGGCACCCGTCACGCTAACCCCGGCGCCACCCCCGGCGCATCAAACCGGGGGTGGACATCGACTGCCGCGGAAGTTGCAGTCCCGCCCGCTACTGATGCCAGGACTGGTTCATGGACGTGCTGCCCCGCAGGACGAACTCACGGGCGTAACCCAGCAGGTGCATCTCGTAGAAGCCCCGGAAGTTCGCCTTGCGGTTCAGGATCGGGACGGACGCCGCGTCGTTGGGGTCGAAGTTCCAGTCCTTGTGCATGCGCAGCGTGTACTGCGCGGTGATGACGCGCTTCTTGGGGTTGTCGCCGTTCTCGATGAGGAACTTGCCGTCCGCGCGGAACATGCTGCCGCCGAGCGTGTAGTAGGTGTCCTTGTCCTTCCCGCTGACGTGGGCGCTCTTCCAGAAGGAGTCGAACGTCAGCTCGCAGGTCGCCGCGCGGCACTTGGCGATGGCCTTCTTCGCCATGCTCCGCATGACCTGGTCCACCCGTTTCCCGATGCCCTCGTTGTCGGAGTAGATCTGGTACGGGTCCACGATGAAGTCCTTGCCGCTCTTGCCGCGGTAGTGGCGCCAGGTGTCGCAGGTCAGCGTCCAGGCCGCCACGCAGGCTCCCTCGGTCAACGCGTCGTACTCGGCCAGCACCTTCATCATCTTCAGCACCCGCTTGAGCGTCCTCTTCCACGTCCGGTAGCCGCCGTGCTCGGGCTCGCCGGGGGAGCGGGGGACGTAGTTGCCGCCGCCGGAGACGTCGGGGTGGTGGGGGCACGTGCCGCCGCAGCCGTCGAAACCGCCGCAGAAGCCGCCCGTCGGGTGGCAGGGGTTGGTGGCGCAGCCGCCCTCCGGGCTGCACTCGCCCGAGGGGTCGCTGTTGGTCGCCGGGTTGCTCTCGGCGTAGCCGTAGCCGTTGAGCTGCGCCGGGTTGTCGGCGTTGAACACCGGGTCCACCGAGATGAAGCGGCCGGTGTCCGGGTCGTACTCGCGGGCGCCGAGGTGGGTCAGGCCGGTGCTGACGTCGACGGTTCCGCCGACGAAGCCCTTGTCGCCCGGCCAGCCCGCCGCGGCGCTCCCGCGCGGCTGCCCGAACGGCGTCAGGCGGCGCTTGACGACCGCGCCGGTCCTGGCGTCGATGGCCACCTCGCCGGTGCCGTGCCGGTCGGCGGCCAGGAACGTCACGCCGGTCGTGCTCCTGACCGCCACCACCTGGTCGCCCTGCGTGTAGTAGCGCGTGGCCACCGTGGCCGTGGCGCCCTTGTTCAGCCGCACCTCCATGCCGTCCAGGTACAGCGTGGTCCCGCCGGGGTCGCGGCGCAGCAGCCGGCCGCCGTCGGCGTCGTAGACGAAGGAGGTCTCGCCCTTGCCCGGGTCGGACACCTTGGCCAGCTCGCCTTCGGCGTCCCAGGTGAGGGTCTGGGCGGAGGTCCCGATCCGGCGCGTGGTGGTGTTGCCGGCCGCGTCGTAGGCGTAGCTCTCGGCGCGGGCCCCCGGTCCGGTCTGGGTGACCGCGCCGAGCTGGTGCCCCTTGAGCCCCGCCGCGGCGCCGTCGTCGCCCGCGTAGGTGTAGGCGCGGGTGGCCGACGGCTGGTTGGCCGCGTCGTAGCGGGTCTCGCCCGTACGGTCGCCCGCCGCGTCGTAGGTGTAGGCGTCGTGGTAGGGCGCGGGCCCGCCCAGGACGGCGGCGGCCGGGTCGGCCGCGCACCCGCCGGAGCCCTGCGCCCACGCCTCGGTCAGGCGGGCCAGGTGGTCGTAGCGGAAGCACTGGTTGTCGGCGCCGTCCCTGGAGGCGTCGGCGATCTGCGTGACGTTGCCGGCGTCGTCGTAGCCGTAGGTCTCGCTGCGGTCCACCCCCGCCGCGCCCTCGTGGACGGTGGTCAGGGTGCGCAGCCGCTGGCTGCCGAACTCGTAGGAGTAGGTGAAGTCCACCTGCTTGCCGTCGGCGCCGGTGTCCAGCCGCTGGGCGAGCAGCTTGCCCGTCCTGCTGTAGTCGGTGCCGACCACGTACGACGACAGGTTGCTGGAGGCGGTCAGCGGGCGCCCCAGCTCGTCGTAGGAGGCGGCGATCACCTCGGCGGGCAGGCCGCCCGCGGCCGGGCTGCCGGTGGACTGCAGCGTGCCGTCGGGGTTGTAGACCGTCGAGAAGGTGTATCCGCCCACCGGGGCCAGCGCGCCCTCGGCGGCGGGTACCAGCACGGTCGTCCGCGTCGGCCGGTTCAGGTTGTCGTAGAAGTCCACCTTCTTGGTGTAGGCGGCGCCGCCCGACCAGCGCGTGGAACTGGCCTGCTGGCCCTTGCGCACGGTGTCGTACGTCCACTCGGCCAGCTTGACGCCGGCGCCGTCGTACTGGGCGGTCTTGCGCCCCAGGCCGTCGAGGGTCAGCGTCAGCTTCTGGCCCCGGGCGTCCACCGACTGCACGAGCCGGTCGAGGTCGTCGTAGGCGAACGTGGTCAGCCCCTTGTCCGGGTCCAGCTCGCTCGTCTTGCGGCCCCGCACGTCGTAGGTGTAGCGCCACACGTGCCCGCCCGGCCCCTTGACCTCGGCAGGCCGGTCACCGCCGGTGTAGGTGTAGAACGTCGAGTCGTAGCCGCCGTCCGGGCGGTGGCGGCGCAGCTCCGAACGCCTGCCGCGGGCGTCGGTGACGGTCGTGGTGACCACCCCGCCCGAGGGCGGTGTCACCCGCGACCAGTCGCCGCCGTAGGCGAAGGTCGTGCGCCACAGCTCGCCGGTGTCGCTGTTGCCGGCCCGCAGGATCTCGGCGGTCTTGCGGTTGCGGCCGTCGTAGGTGTACACGGTCTGGGTCTCGACCTGGCCGGTCTGGGCCACGCCGAACAGCGCGGGCGCGGGCGGCCCGTCGGCGAAGTAGGAGGCGTAGGTGCGGTCCACGGCGCCCTGGGCGTTGTAGAAGGTGTCGGAGACGAGCCGGCCGCCGCCGGGGCCGGCGTCCTGGGTCTGGCGGGCGCGCAGCCAGCCGTCCAGCAGCGAGACCGACGTCTCCTGGCCGCCGTCCTGGTCGAGCTTCTTCGTGGTGACGGCGGTGATCTGGCCGGCGGCCACCCGGTAGGCGTACTCGCGGTCGGGCACCTGGCCGGTGCCGCGGGCGGGCGTCCAGACCTTGACCAGCCGGCCCAATGCGTCGTACGCCATCGTGACCGTCTTGCCGCCCGCGTCGGTGGTCGTGACGGCGCTGCCCCACGCGGGGTCGAGGTCCTTGGCGGTGGTCATGGCCGAGCCGGGGACCCCCGGCGTGGCCGGCGGGCCGGTCTCGGCGGTGCGGGTGTTCAGGCCCTGCGTGTCGGTGTACACGGTGGTGGTCGGCCGCTCGACGGCCGGGGAGGAGGTGTGGTCGACCTTGACGACGGCGGTCGGCCTGCCGTAGGCGTCGTAGGAGGTCCTGGTGTCGGAGACGTACGCCAGGGCCGCTGCCGTGGTGCCGCCGGCCGACGCCTTGTCCGCCGAGGTCGCCCGCCCCTTGCTCGGGGCCTGGCGGTACGCGCCGCCGTCGTAGGCGGTGCGCGTGGCCGAGACCAGGTCCTTGGTGTAGTCCACGGCCGCGCCGCAGCGCCTGGCCACCTTCAGCTCCTCGGCGACCGCGTCGACCAGCCACGCGCCGGTGTTGCGCGCCGCCATCGTCGTGGTGGCGCACACGTCGTCGGTGTCCAGCGCCACGTCGCCCTGGTCGTCGACCTGCAGCACCCGGCCGGTCACGTCGTCGAAGGACAGGTTGGCGGTCTTCGACTCCCGCCAGCGGCCGCCGTCCAGCGCGGTGAGCGTCCGCGTGGTCCGCGGGGCCGACAGGTAGGCCGAGACCGTCCCCCACGAGCGCGTACGGCTCGCCGTCCGCTGGTACCAGGGCGAGGTGACGACCTTCTCCACCGGCGTGCCGCCGGCCCGGTCGTAGGTGACCTTCCGCACCTCGAAGCCCTGCAACGCCTCGCTGTCGGGGGAGGAGCCGCCCTCGCCGTCGGAGACGTCGACGTCCTTGCGGCCGCCGTCCGGGCCGAGCCGGTCGCCGTCCATGCCCTGGAAGTACCAGTGGTCCACCTGGCCGGGGTTCGGGCCGGTCGCGCCCGAGATGACGCGCACCTTGTCGTAGCCGTGCCACTGCGACCACGTCTTGTACTTCTCCGGCGTCAGCCCGTCGTCGTCGTCGAAGTGTCAGGCGGGCCGGCCGATCGAGTAGTCGTAGGCGGTGACCTGGTCGGGCGCGCCGCCGGTCAGGTCGGTCTGCACGGTCTGCGTCACCACGTACTTGTGGAACCAGTCCAGCGTCGGATGGTCGTCCACGCCGCTGGTCTTCATCCAGTAGACGGGGAAGCAGCGGCGCCGGTTCGTCTGCGGCGACGGCAGGTCGGACGTGGTGCAGTCGGCGGCCGAGTAGTTGACGTCGAGCACGCCCCCGTACTCGTTGTAGATCGTGCCCAGCCGGTTCTTCACGAACGGCCCGAGGTCGTCGCCGAGCTTGTCGACGCGGTTGGGCAGCTGCGTGTACACGAACGACACCGGCGGCAGGGTCACCGGCGCGGCCCCCGCGTGCCCGGTGTGCACGACGGAGGTCAGCAGCAGCTGGCGGTCGACGTCGGCCATGCCCCAGGCGTGCTGGAGCGTCCAGGAGTCCACCGCGCGGTGACCGCTGCCGTCGGCCTTGGCCACCTTCGTCGTCACCTTGACCAGCCGCTTGCGCGACCAGAACGTGGGCGAGCCGGTGCCGTGGTCCTCCTCGCACTTCTGGCCCTCGTCGCAGTGCAGGTCCCAGGGCACGTCCTGCCAGTAGTCCGGATGATCCTTGATCTCCGCCTCGGCGCAGTCGGAGGCCGTCTCGCGCATGCACCGCTCGGCGGTGGTGAACTCCACCCGCGCCGGGGCCGGCGTGGGGAACAGGTCGCCGGCGCGCAGGCCGTACTCGGCGTAACGCAGGTGGCCGCCGCGCACGTACGGGGTCTCGTCCTCGGCCTTGAGGTTGCGGCCGTAGTGGTTGCGTTCCTGCTCGTAGAAGTAGACGACCGCGTTGCCGTCGGTGTCGACCACCTTGTCCAGGTTCCACCGCCAGGCCTGCTGGCACCAGGAGTCCTTGAAGTCGGACTTGTGGCACGGCTCGCCGTCGTCGTCGCCGAACACCGGGACCGTCCAGGCCGACTTCGTCTGCGGCTTGCCGGCGGCCAGCGTGTTGAGGCCGAAGAAGTACTGGGTGCCGTCGGTCGTGGTGACCTTCCAGTACTCGCCGTCGTCGTCGCCGTTGGCGGTTCCCGAGCCGGTCAGCCGTTCGACGCGGGTGCCGTCGTCGCCCTTGGTGCGCCAGGTGCCGTCGCCGGCCGGGATCAGCTCGCCGCCCTTGCCGTTCAGGCTCAGCGTGGCGTTGTCGTAGCCCCAGCACAGGTCGCCGGGGTAGATGTTCCAGGTGGTGTTCTTGGGCGCCTTGTCGTCCTCGCAGGAGTTGTAGCGGCGCTCGATGTAGCCGGGCCACAGCTCGAAGCCGTCGCCCACCCACGACGGCTGGCTGTTGCCGTTGGAGGTGCGGCCGTCGATCGAGGCGGAGCTGTAGGACAGCGCCACCGACGGCGTCAGCCCGCCCGGCACCGGCGGCATCCGCATCGGGTACGACCAGGTGAAGTCGCCCGACTGGGCGCCCACCTGCCAGGTGTCGGAGGCGGCCAGCGAGGTCGCCTTGTAGTCGCCCTTCTCGCCGCCGCTCTGCGCGGTGGCCGCCAGCACGGTCTCGGCGGCGGGCACCTGGGCGCTCAGCGTGGCGGCCGCCGTGTCGTTGACGGCCGTCAGCGGCCGGACCGTGCGGCATTCGTCCCGGCCCGGCGTGGTCAGCGCGCACGCGGGCAGGCCGACCAGGCGCAGCCGGGAGCCGTAGTCACCGCCGTAGGCGGCGGCGAAGCCCGAGTAGTCGAGCCGCACGTCCACGGTGTCGCCGGCGGGCTGCTCCAGCGCGAAGACCACGCCGTCCAGCCCGGTCCCCGCCACGGCCGCGCGGTCGAGCACCCGCGCCCGCGCCGCACCGGAGATCCGCAGCGGACCCTTCCCCCCGGCGTCCCGGGACGCCCCCGCGGACAGTCCCGGGGACGCCTGGGGGGAGCCCTCCACCACGCCCGCTTCGGGCCAGCGCACCACCGGAGGCGGCGCGGGACGGGCGACCGACGCGTCCAGGACGCGCGGCCTGGCCTTGACCGGCCCGCCCGCCACGACCCTGTCCGGGTCCTTGGGGGCGGCGGCCCGGTCCGCGGCCGCCGGGGCGGCCGGTAAGGCGGCCAGCAGGCCCGCCGCCAGCGTCAACGCCGTCGTGATGCCGACGGCACGCCTTGACCTCGTCACGGCGCCCTCCCTCACAGCTCGTCGATCTCGGTCGGATTGGCCAGGTAGGCGACCTCGTCGTCGGTCGCCGCGCCGCGCAGCACCCACACGTCGTCGATCTGGCCGGCCCAGTTCTGTCCCGCCGGGTACGCGCCGCCGCTCCTGGCCCGGCCCAGTTGCAGCGAGGAGATCGGGGCGAAGACGCGGGTGCCCTCCCGGTAGGAGACCGTCGGCGCCTCCGCCGCGGCCTCCAGCACGCCGTTGACGTAGAGCGAGACCCGGCTGTCGAAGCCGTCGAAGACCACGGCCAGGTGGTCCCAGTCGCCGAACCCGCTCTGGTGGAAGGAGGAGTGCTCGACCGTCGCCACGCTCGCGCCCGTGCCGTCCTTGTTCGGGACGTCCAGGACGTAGCGGCCCTTGGCGGCGTCGAAGCGGACGGTGATCGCGCTGTTGGCGGCGCCGCCCAGGCTCAGCACGGTCATCGACCTGGCCGGCACGCCCGCCGTCTGCGCCCAGGCCGCCACGGTGAAGCTCGCGGCGGTGTCCACCACGGCCCCGGACGCCGAGGCGTAGTCGCCGTCGCCGCCCGGCAGGTCGAGCGCCCCCGCCACCTGCCCGGACGGCGGCGTGACGACGCTCAGCCCCGGGTCGGTCACGATCCGCGCGCCGCCCGACAGCGTCAGCGGGTGCCCGGCCGCGACCGGCGCGGAGTCCGCGCTGACCGGCGGCGTCCCGGCGGCCTGGTTGACCCGCCAGCGTCCGGACACGTCGGACTTGACGGTGAACAACGTCCTGGCCTCCTCGGCCGAGACGACCCGGTCGAACAGCCGCACGTCGTCGAGCGCGCCCGGCCAGTAGTCGCCCATCACGCCGTTCCACCTGGCCCGGCCGAGTTGCAGGCCGCCGGTGGAGCGCCAGGGCTCGGCCATGTCCACGCTGCCGCTGTCGACGCCGTTGACGAGCAGGCGCAGCTTCCTGGAGACCGCGTCGTGCACGGCGACCAGGTGCGTCCACTGGCCGGGGACCGCCGCGGCGGCCGAGTAGACCGTCGCCGTGGTGGGGGACGTCGCGTCGGCCGCGGTGACCATGAAGCCCCACTTGTTGGTGCTCGCCCGGTATTTCAGGTAGAAGCCGCTCTGGGTGATCCCGTCCTGGCTGACCATGGTGACGTCCTTGGCGGGCAGCGTGGCGGGCAGCCGCACCCACGCCGAGACGGAGTACGTGCCGCCGGTGTCCACGACCGGGCCGGCCGTGGCCGCGTAGCCGGTGGAGCCGTTGAACTGGGCGGCCGTGCCGACCTGGCCGGGCACGCCCAGGGTCAGGCCGGACGCCGCGGCCGTCGGCGGGGCGCTCTCGCCGTAGACGCGCGAGCCGCCGGCCGGCTCCTCCATCCGCCACACCGCCGCCGCGCCCTGCGGCACGGTCCCGGCCGCCAGGCCCGCGGCCTCCTCGTCGGACACGGCCCTGCGCAGCACGGCGACCTCGTCCACGTCGCCCGGCCACCAGTTGGCGTAGCCGCCGTCGTACAGGCTGCGGCCGAGCTGAAAGGCGCCCTGGGCGTCCAGCACCGACGTCACCGGGGTCTCCGCGACCCGGGTGCCGTTGACGTACAGGCGCAGCACCTTGGCCGTGGCGTCGTAGACGCCCGTCAGGTGGGTCCAGGTGTCCAGCTCGGGCAGGACGGGCGCGCCGGCCCTGGTCCACGGGCCGCTGCCGCCGCGCACGTCGCCGGCCGGCGTCTTGAACACCCAGCCGTTGGGGGCCGGGTCCACGCCGAGCTGGAACCCGCTCTGGGTGATCGCGTCCTGCGCCAGCACGTTGTAGTAGCCGTCGTTCCTGCGCAGCCGCACCCACGCCGAGACCGTGAAGCCCTCACGGGTGCGCACCAGCGGGACGGAGGTCGCCGCGTAACCGCCGCCCAGGCCGTCGAACCGCAGGCCGCGGCCGGTCCGGCCCTCGGCGCCGAGCGTCGCGCCGGCCCCGGTCAGCGCCGCCACGCCCGGCGTCTCACCGGTCAGCGCGGTCGCGCCCGCCGGTTCGTCGAGCTTGAGCCTGACCTGCTCGGGCGCGCCCTCGCTGACCCAGAAGCTGTGGTCGCCGATGGAGAAGTTGCCGGCGGCGTCCCACACGGTCACATACAGGGTGTTGATCCCCGCTCTGGTGGGCGCCTGCCGGACGACCTGCGGGTTGGCGGTGCGCGCCTGGGCCGAGGCGGGGTCCGGCGTGGTGTTGAGCGCGTAGGCGAACTTGACGACCTCGGGGTCGAAGGCGAGGGAGAAGCCGCCGTACCGGCCGACGCCGTCGCGGGCGACGGCGTCCGGATCGTCGGGGTTGAGCGCCGGGTACTCCGACGAGCTGACCTGCGGCGTGCGCGGCGCGGTCGGGTCGTAGCGCAGGTAGCAGGCGGTCGCCGAGCCAGCCCAGCTCCACGGGCTCCACGCCGCGCCGTCGTAGGTGC
Source organism: Nonomuraea sp. NPDC047529 (assembly GCF_040642995.1). Lineage (NCBI taxonomy): Bacteria > Bacillati > Actinomycetota > Actinomycetes > Streptosporangiales > Streptosporangiaceae > Nonomuraea > Nonomuraea sp. NPDC047529. The sequence continues at coordinate 100,388 of NZ_JBEYTJ010000016.1, forward strand.
GCACCATGTAGCTGAACCCGGCGCCGACCGGGATCAGCCCGGACGGGATCTGCACCGAGAACGACGACTTCTTCGAGCCGGCGGCCGACTGCTTCTTCGGCGTCGTCGTGTGCCAGTTCTTCTCCACGCCCTGCGCGTCCGTCCACACCACCGCGAACTCGGCGCTCAGCTTCTCGCCCTCGGTGCCGCTGTTGTCGGCGTCGGTCAGGTTGTCCGCGTAGATCATCGGGATGCGGTTGACCGCCGTGGGCTTGCCGTACACCGCGCACGGGCCGCCGGGGCTGGAGCGGAGCTGGCTCATCTTCGGCTGCGGGGGCGGGGTGTTGTAGTACACGCGCAGGACGGCGTCGCCGTCGAAGCGCTTCCAGCCGTACTCGTCGTCCTCGTGGCCGGCCCGCAGCCCGAACGTGGTGGCCGACCAGCCCTTGGACGCGGCGGCCTTGACCGCGCTCAGCACGTTGAACACCACGTCGCCCGCCGGGCAGCCGGTACGGCCCTTGGCCACGTCCCGGTAGGTCAGGTAGTCGGCCCAGTTGTCCTTCGTGGAGTTCCAGGTGGACGTGGTGCCGAACCCGGTGGCCCGGTAGATGTGCACCGAACGGCCGTCGCAGGAGGGCGCGAACGTCTCCTTGACGGAGAACTCCGCCGAGATGATCTGCTTGCCGGAGAACCGGCTGGTCGGCATCCGGTAGAACAGCCGCTTGACGAACGAGCTGCCGCAGTACGCGCCCGCGGGCGGCAGGCTGATCGGGCAGCGGCCCATGCCCTCCTCCTTGAACCCGTAGTCCTCCCATCCGCCGCTGGAGACCATGAGGTTGGCCGATTCGCCGGGGGAGTACCACACCGGGTCGATGTAGACCGGGAAGACCGTTCCGGGCGAGGTGAGCATGCCCTGGTCCGGCGTGAGGGTCAGCGCGCCGTCACCGGTGGCGGCGGGCATCACGGCCACCTTGGAGGTGTCGCCCGGCGCGGCGGCCGAGGCGGCGCGCAGGCCGTCGTCGACCGCTCCGGACCTGGCCAGCAGCCCGGCGGGAGCGCTGGAGTCCCACATGCGCGGCGGCGCGGCCGTGAACAGCTCGCCGCCGCCGGCCGCGTCGGTCACCGACTGGCGGCCCCGCGCGTCGGCCGACACCCGCAGGCCGGGCGTGACCAGCCCGAACCGCAGCCGCCGCAGCCGGGGATCGCGGGCCGCGGCCGGGGTCCTGACGACCAGGACGTGCGAGGCGCCCCTCGCGGTCACCTGCACGCGCAGGTCCACGTCCGGGCCGAGCACGCCGCGGTACAGCGCCGTGTCGCCCTGGAGCTCGGGCGCGGGCAGCGTCCCCGGCCAGGTGAGCGACATGGTCCGGCCCGCCCTGGTCATCGCCAGCATCGCGTCGTCGCCGCCGCCCGACAGCCGCACGCCCACAGGCGAGGCCGCCGGGCGCACCGAGCCGTCGTCCGCCTTGACCAGGGTGGTGTCGACCGGCACCCAGGCGCCGTCCTTGAGCGTGCGGACGGGGAACAGGTGCTCGGTCGCGACGAAGCCGCCGTCCGGCTGGGCGTACACCTCGCGGGCCTCGCCGCGCAGCCCGAGCACCTCGACGGGCCGGCCACCGCGCACGGCCTCGGCCGCCGCCTCGGTCTCGGTCACGTGCGGCCCCGGCTCGGGCGCGGCCCGCCCGGCCGGACCGGCGTCGGCCCTGGACGGAACGGTCAGAAAGCACAACGCGAGCACGCTCGCGAGTGCCGCGTTCCAACGTCTTCTCACGGGTGCTCCTCGGTTGCGGCCCTGATCGGAGGCATAACGGGGCCCCGGGACGGCCCGGGACGCGGCGATGCCGAGAGCTGCCAAGACGGTAGGACCCGCGGCATGACGGTGGCGTCAGCCCATGGGTTGAGAAGATCGTCAACTTTGGCGGTAGGAACCCCGCCCGGCACGGGGACGGCCTGGCGGCGCAGCAAATGATCTACATTGTAAAGGGGCTCGCCGGAAACTCGGATGCGGTGCCGCACGGCCCCGCCTAGGCTGTGCGCGCCGAGGGCGCGGCGCCGTCGGCGGATCAGGAGGTACGTGCGGCATGACCAGTCACCTGTTCGCGATCTGCTTCAACGCGACCCGTCCCGCGGATCTGGCGAGGTTCTGGTCCGGGCTGCTGGGATGGGAGCAGGCCGACGGTCCTGACGGTGACAGCGCGATCCTGCCTCCCGGCCCCGCCGGGTTCCGCGTGCGATTCCTGCCCAGTCAAGAGCCGAAGATCGGCCAGAACCGGGCGCACTTCGACCTGACGAGCACCTCCCCGGAGCACCAGCGGCGGACGGTGGCCCGGGCCCTGGAACTCGGCGGGAAGCACATCGACGTGGGCCAGCTCCCGGAAGAGGGGCATGTCGTGCTCGCCGATCCGGACGGCAACGAGTTCTGCGTCATCGAGGCGGGCAACAGGTTCCTCGCCGGCACCGGCGTCATCGGAGCGCTGGCCGGCGACGGCACCCAGGAGGTCGGCTACTTCTGGAGCGCGGCGCTGGACTGGCCGCTGGTCTGGGACCAGGACCAGGAGACCGCGATCCAGTCGCCGGACGGCGGCACGAAGCTCACCTGGGGCGGCCCTCCCGTGGCCCCGAAGACGGGCACGAACCGGCTGTCGTTCGAGCTGGCGCTGCCCGCCGACGCCGACTGGGAGGCGGAGGTCGACCGCCTGATCGCGCTCGGGGCGAAGCGCGCCTCCGGCGAGGACGACGGCGGCCGGCTCCTGATGTTCGACCCGGACGACAACGAGTTCCACATCCAGAAGCCCCGGTGACACGGTATTCCGCGTCCAGAGGCCCCGGTGACACGGTTTTCGACGTCCAGAAGCCCCGGTGACACGGTGTTCCGCGGACGGCCGTGACCGGTGGCGCCCGACCCCCGATCCCGGCGGCGCGTCGAGCTCAGCCCTGCCAGGCCCGGCGGAAGCTCGACCGCGCCCGATGCAGCCGCGACTTGACCGTCCCTGAGGGGACCCGCAACATCCGCGCCGCGACCTCCTCCGGCACCCCCTCCAGGTCGCGCAGCACCAGCACCGCCCGGTGCTCCGGCGACAGGCGCTCCAGGACGTCCCGGACGTCCACGGCGCGTTCGACGTCGTGCGGCGAGGGCGGTTCGGCCAGCTCCGCAGGGCCGGCGCGGCCGTCGCGCCGGGCGATCCTGACGGCCTCCCGCACGGCGATCGCCCGGGCCCAGCCGAGCAGGGCCTCGGGTTCACGCAGGTCGCGCAGATGCCGGAAGATCGCGATGAGGGCCTCCTGGACGGCGTCGGGCCCGCTGTCCAGGGCGATGGGCCCGCAGATCCGGCCCAGGTACGGCGTCAGCTCGGCGAGCAGGTCGTTCATGGCCATCGTGTCGCCCCGCTGGGCGGCGGCCACCAGGGCGGCCGTCATGACCGGTCCCCGGCGACCCGGGCCGCGAGCCTGGCCAGCGCCCTTTCCCCGGCCGCCCGCACCCCCCAGGGCAGCAGCGCGGCGCGGCCCGGGACGCGGACCCCGCCCGTCTGCGCGACCAGGGTCCCCTCCGGCACGGCCGTCGCGGCGACGCCGACGAGCAGGAACCGGCTCTGCATCCAGCACCAGCCCGGCCGCAAATCGACGTCGAACCGGGCGCGCATGCCGTACCGGCTGCGGGCCCTGGCCACGAGGCGGCCGTCCGGACGCGCGGGCTCGACGGTGATGTGCCGCATGTCGGGCTCGAAGGCGCCGAACTCCTTCTCCAGGTCGCTGACGACGGCCCAGACCGTCGCGAGGGGGGCGGGGATGACGCGTTCGGCGACGGACGCCCCGGGGATGGCCGCGGCCAGCGCGCGCAGGCGCCGTACGGGGTCCAGGTCGGAAACAGGCCAGCTCATGTCCATCCAGAGGCGGGCGAGGCGCGAAAGGTTCCATGGAACCATTGCCGGATTCGCCGACTCTTGCCGGGTATGAAGACCTCACGCCTCGGCGCCCTGACCGCCTCCGTCCTGCTCGCCGACGCCACCGCCCACCTGTACTGGCTGACCGGCCGGACCTGGCCCGCCCGCGAGGTCGGATCACTCTCCCTGGCGGTGCTGAACTTCGAGGTGCCCTTCACCGCCCGCGTCCTGGTGCCGCTCGTCGTCGTGCTCGGCACCGGGGCGGCGGCGGTGCTCACCTGCTCCCGGGGCCGGGGCGGTCTGCCCGCCCGTCTGGTCACGGGAGCCGTCGCCGCCGGGACCCTGGTGCGCGCGGTGGCCGGCCTGGTCTGGATCCTCGGCATCGGGGCGGACACCGCGACCCCGTTCTACTGGCTGAACCTGTTCCTCTACACGCCGCTCTGCGTGTTCATGGCCACGGCGGCCGCCGTCGTCGCGACCCGCGCGTCCCGGGTTGCCGTGGTTCATCCGGGTTGAGTCGTCGGGCATAGGGTGAGCCGCATGGGGTTGCGGCTTGTTCAGGTGAATGTCAAGGCTCGGGACGACGCGGCGCTCGGCCGGTTCTGGGCGCAGGCGCTCGGCTGGGGACTCTCCAGCGAGAGCCCCGGTGTGACCAACGTGGAACCCGTGGGCTTCTCCTGGCCCGACCCGGCCGCCGTCTGCGTCGACCTCGTCGCCGTCCCCGACCCCGAGACGGTGCGGTACCGCCTGCACCTCGACCTTGCCACCACCTCCGAGGCCCATCAGGCGGAGCTGGTCGCGCGCCTGAAGGAGTTGGGCGCGCGGCCCGCCGACGTCGGCCAGGGCGACGTCCCGTGGACGGTTCTGGCCGATCCGGAGGGCAACGTGTTCTGCGTGCTGGAGCCCCGGGAGATCTACCGGGACACCGGCCCGATCGCCGCGGTGGTGGTCGACTGCGCGGACCCGCGGGCCATGGCCCGGTTCTGGGGCGAGGCGGCCGCCTGGACCGTGCACGAGGTGACCGACGACCACGCGAGGCTGCGCTCACCCCAGGGGGTCGGGCCGTACCTGGAGTTCCTGCGCACGACGCCCGGTGAGAAGACCGTGTGGAACCGGATCCACCTCGACCTGCTGCCGTACCGCGGCGACGACCAGGCGGCCGAGGTGGCCCGGCTGAGGGCGCTCGGCGCGACGCCGGCCGACGTCGGGCAGGGCGACGTCCCGTGGATCGTCCTCGCCGACCCGGAGGGCAACGACTTCTGCGTCCTCGGCGCCCCGCGCTGAGGCGCGTTCCTTTCTGACCGGGCCGGGCGCGGGAGGGGCGCAGCCGCCGCGGGTCAGAGGGCCCCGGCGCGGGCCGCCGCCAGCGCCGCCGCGGCGGCCCGGTCGGCGGCGGCCTCGTCGAGGGCCTCCCCGGTGTTGAGCAGGGCGTAGTACAGGGGCGCGGAGACGGCGGCGATCACCCGGCGCGGGTCGGCGCCGGACGGCAGTTCGCCGCGCCCGATCGCGTCGGTGACGCACCCGGACCACTCCTCGATGCGGACGGCGTAGAAGCGGTGCAGCGCCCGCGCGGCCTCCTCGTCGCAGAGCGAGGCGGCGATCAGCGCCTTGAACAGGCGCCCCTGGCGGGGGTCGGTGAGGGTCTTGACGACCAGCCGGGCGTTGTCGCGCAGGTCCTCCGCCACGCTGCCGTTGCGGGCGCGGGGGAGTGAGGTTTCGGCCATGTCCTTGAGCAGGTCGGCGGCGAGCGCGCCGGGCGTGCCCCAGCGCCGGTAGACGGTGGTCTTCCCGACGTCCGCCAGACGGGCGATGTCGCCGAGGTCGAGCCCGGAGAAGCCCTTCTCGGCCAGCGTGTCGCCGGCGGCCTGGAGGACGGCCTCGCGGACCCGGGCGGTACGCCCACCAGGACGGACGGCACCGGGCGGTGGAACGGCGGCCATGACGCACTCCTTCTCGCAGACCTCTTATCGGCACCACAGTTCCCTTAACGCGGATTGTGGTGCTACTCTCCTCTCATCTTAACGGAACTACGGAACCGTTTACGGCGGCGTGCCGACCGGCGCGCCCGAGAGAAAGCCCTGCCATGACCACCACCACACCCCTGCCGGCATCCGCCCGGCAGACCCCGCCACGACACCTGACCGGCCGCCTGCGCCTCGTCCTCGCGGTGCTCCTGGTCGCCCAGTTCATGCTGGCCGTCGACTTCTCGATCCTGAACGTGGCCCTGCCCGCCATCGGCGACGACCTCGGCTTCTCCCTGGGCGGCCTCCAGTGGATCGCCACCGCCTTCGCCCTCAGCGCGGCCGGCTTCACCCTCTTCTTCGGCCGCATCGGTGACCTGATCGGCCGCAAGCGCATCTTCCTCGGCAGCCTGGCGCTCCTCGGCGCGGCCTCGCTGGCCGGCGGCCTCGCCCCCACCCCCGAGATCCTCATCGCGGCCCGGATCGCCCAGGGCCTCGCGACCGCCGCCGCCACCCCGGCCGGGCTCGCCCTGCTCACCACGTCCTTCCCCGAAGGGCCGCTGCGGCAGAAGGCGCTGGGCCTCAACGGAGCCCTCATGTCCGCCGGGTTCACCGCGGGGGCCGTGCTCGGCGGCGTCCTGACCGACCTGCTCTCCTGGCGCTGGGCGTTCTTCATCAACGTGCCCGTCGCCCTCGCCGTGCTCCTCGTCGCGCCCGCCGTCATCGCCGAGTCCCGGCCCGCCGAACGTCCCCGGATCGACCTGCCCGGCGCGCTCAGCGTGACCCTCGGGCTGCTCGGCGTCGTCTACGGCCTGACGCAGGCCGGCGAGCGCGGCTGGACCGACCCCCTGGCCCTGACCGGGCTGCTGGCCGGCGCCGTCCTGCTCGGCCTGTTCTACCTGGTCGAACGCCGCTCCGCCCAGCCCCTCGTGCCGCTGCACGTCATGCGCAAGCCGACCGTGGCCTGGGGCAACCTGATCGGCCTGCTCGCCTTCGTCACCGAGACGTCCCTGGTGTACCTGCTCACGCTCTACCTGCAGAAGACCCTCGGCTTCACCGCCCTGGCCGCCGGGCTGTCCTTCGGCGTGCTCGGTCTCGGCACCGTGGCCGGCGGCCTGCTCGCCCCGAGGGCGATCAGCCGTACCTCGACCATGACCGTGCTGGTCGGCGGCGGGCTGTTGCAGGCGGTCAGCACCGCCGCCCTGCTGCTCCTCGGCGGCACCTCGGCCTCGATGGGGCTGCTGCTGCCGGCCACCTTCCTGGGCGGCGTGGGCAACATGCTGGTCATCGTCGGCTTCATGGTCACCGCCACCACCGGCCTGCCCGACCGCGAGCAGGGCCTGGCCACCGGGCTGGCCTCGATGTCCCAGCAGATCGGCATCACCATGGGCACCCCGATCATGTCCGCGATCGTCACCGCCGTGACGGCCGGGGCCGTGACCGGCGCGGCCGTCCTGGACGGCGTCACCGTCGCGATCGCGGTCAACGCCGCCCTCGTCCTGCTCGGCGTGCTCGTCGCGGCGCTCTTCCTGCGCGGCCGGCGCGACCGCGCGCACGCCTGACCCGCCCTTCCCCTGTCGTCACGGAGCACATCATGGATCTTCAGCTCACCGGCCCGGCGACCCCCGTGACCGACGCCGCCGGCGGCAGCGGCCCGGTCGTCCGCGCCGAGCTCCGGGAGTCGTCCTGGTCGAGGCTCGTCCTGCCCGGCTCGCCTCCCGTGCCGGTCCGGGTCCATCTGCCGCAGGGCCGTCCGCCCGCCGGGCTGCTGGTCTGGGCGCACGGCGGCAGCTGGCAGCGCGGCTCGGCCGCCGCGTGGCACCACGCCACCGAGGCCCTCGCCGAACGGTCCGGCTGGTCGGTGATCAGCGTCGACTACCGGCTCGCGCCGCGTCACCGCCACCCCGACGCCGTGCGGGACGTGCTCACCGCTCTCGGCTGGGCCCACCGACAGGCGGCCGGGGTGCCGCTCGCGGTGGGCGGCGACAGCGCGGGCGGCACGCTCGCCGCCGGCGCCGCCCTGGCCGCCCGGGACCGCGGCCTGCCGCTGGCCGCGCAGGTGCTGGCCTACCCGCCGTTCGATCCCGACTGCGCGGGCCCGTCCTACCACCGGTCGCCCGCCGCTTTCCCGCAGGCGGAGCCGCTGCGCCGGGCCTGGCGCGCCTGGCGCGGCGACCGGCCGGCCGCCGTCCGCGACGCCGACGGCACCCGCCTGTACGCGACGCACTGGGAGGCGCCCACCCTGGCCGGGGTCGCGCCCGCCGTCCTCGCCGTCGGGCGCGAGGACCCCGTGCACGACGACGTCGAGGCGTACGCGCACCGGCTGCGCGAGGACGGCGTCCCGGTACGGCTCCTGCGCCCGCCGGGGGCCGTCCACGGCGACGTGCTGCGCCCCGACCGTCCCCTTCTCCCTCTGCTCGCCCGTGCCCTGCGCGGGCTCACCCCGTCCGACCGGCGAAAGGACCTCCGATGAAGCTCGACGTTCCGCCCGCCCCGCTTGAGGCTCTCGTCCGCCACTTCGCCGACCTGCGCGACGGCACCCACGCCGGGCACGCCACCCGCCAGGGCAAGCAGGACGCCTTCCGGCAGGCCGCCACCCTCCTCGACGCGCCCGCGCGGCAGGTGCTGGCCGAGTTCGACCGGCACCTCCTGCTGGGCTCCGGCACCGTCAAGGCCACCGGCGCGCAGGACGACGCCGCGGGCGGCAGCTTCGCCACCTGGTCGTTGTCGTGGCCGGAGCAGCGGGCGGCGGCCGTCGCGCCGATCACGCTGGTCGCCCACTACGGCGCCGGTTTCCACCACCCGCACCTGCGGGGAGCCACCGTGGGGGAGTGGCCGCTCAACGTCACCGACGCCGGGCAGGCGGCGGAGCTGGTCCCCGTCCTGCGGGCGATCGCCACCGCCGACCTGCACAACCTGGTGTTCCAGCGCGACTGGCGGCTCGTGCCCGCCCTGCGTCCTTGACGCGACAGGACCGGCGGCGTCCGGCCTCCGAATCGAGGCCGGACGCTCCGGCGCTGTCAGTCGACCACGTTCAGCCGGTTCGGGATGGTGTTGAGCTCCTCCGGGCCGGACGCCGTCAGCAGCACGGTGCCGCCGATGCACACGCGCCTGCCGTCCCGCAGCGCGTTGGGCTCGAACGCGAAGGCGTGGCCCTCGGTGATCTCGAAGTCGCCGTCGAGTCCCATGCCGCCCGGCAGTCTCTCCAGGTGTGACAGCGCCGGGTCCACCTCGGGGTGCAGGCGGGTGGCGCTGTTGTAGAGCGGCGAGACCGTCTGCACCATCGGGCCGGTGTTCCAGGTGCGTGAGCGGTGCAGGGGCTCCTCCATGACCGCCGCGAGCTCGGCGAACCGGAGCCCGGGGCGCAGCGCGGCCAGGCCCGCCTCGTAGGACTCCCGGCAGACCTCCTCCAGCTCCCGCAGCAGCGCGTCGGGCTCGCCGACGCATACGTCGATCTGCTGCTGCGACTCCATGCCTCCGTAGAACGCGAAGATCTCCGCCGCGATGGTGTCGCCACGCCGGAGCACGTGCGGGGCGCCGCCCATGCCAAACCATTCGGGGATGTTCCAGGCGAAGCCGGACCGTCCCGCGCGCTCCAGCATGAACGGCCAGCGCATCCAGCCGCCACCGGCGATGACCGCCTGGAAGGAGGCGGCGGCGATCTCGTGCTCGTTCGCGCCCTCGCGCGCCTGGCCGACGAACGCCGCGCAGGCGGCCTCGCCCAGCGCCGCGGCCCGGCGCAGCAGGACCTGCTCCTCGGGGCTCTTGACGAGCGCCAGCGACTCGTACTCGCCGGAGATGTCGACCCAGGTGACGTCGGGAAGCAGCGAGAGCACGCGCGTCCACTCGCCGAACGGGATCACTCCGGACCAGTCGCCGACGAATCGGCTGGTGAGCCCCACGACGCCGAGCGCCGCGCCGTGCAGTCCGCGGTCCCGCACGGCGGCGGCCAGGTTGGCGAGCCGGTCCCCGGGCGTCCAGTCCTCGACCCAGCGTTCCCAGCGGGCGCCCGGCTCGTCGAAGCGGCCGAGGGGCACGTCGCCGACCAGCAGCAGCGGGTCGCCGGTCCGGGGGAACAGCACGACCGAGTGGGTGGCCTCGTTGGTGATGTAGGAGTCCGCGGAGTCCCGGCCGTAGCCGAACACGACCACTCCGTCGAGGCCGGAGCGTTCCAGCAGCGCCCGGATCGAGGCCCAGCGGCGGTCGCGCTCGCGCAGGCTCAGGGTGGGGTACGTGGCGGTCATCTCGTCCAGGGTGTCGCTCATGTGCGTGCTTCGCTCTCTGTGGGTGACGGCGGGAGGGCCGCGACGAGCTCGCGCAGGCGACGCGCGCTCTCCCTGATGAATTCGAGTGGCTCGTCCGGGGTGACGGGCGCCCTGAGCCGCCGCAGGTCCGGCGCCGACCCGGCGGCCGCCCGAGCCTCGTACGCCCGCGTCAGCCGGACGACCTCCAGCGCCTCGGCGGCGGTGAGATCCGGATGCCCGCGCAGCCAGCGTTCGTCGTCGACGTGCAGCGACATCTCGGCGCGGCTGTCCGTGATGCCCTCGATCGAGAGCATCACGTCGCGGCCGGCCAGCGGTGCGAGCAGCGCGGGCCAGTCGATCACGCCCTGGCCGACGGGCAGCAGGAACCGGCCGATGCCCTCGTCGGTGAAGGCCAGGGCGGCGTCGCGGACGTGGGTGGCGCGCACGTAGGGCGCGGCGCGGCGCATCGCGCGCACCGGGTCCTCGCAGCGCACCAGCACGTTCGCGGTGTCGAAGGTGATGCCGAGCACGTCGGCGCCCACCGCCTCCACGATCCGGACCAGCTCGAACGTCGTGATCTCCTCGTGCGTCTCGATGTCGAGATGCACGCCGGCGTCCCGGGCGACCGGCGCGACCTTGCCGAGGAAGCGCTCGATGGCGGCCAGTTGCCGTGGCCAGCTCACGTCGGTGCGGAAGCGGTCGCAGGCGTACAGCCCGTTCAGGCGGAACTGGTAGTTCGCCGTCGCGGTCCACAGTTCCCGGATGCCCGCGTCCGCGGCGGCGGTGATCATCCGTCGCAGGCCGAAGAGGTAGTCCCCGTCGCCGAGCGCGCGGATCGCGGGCGACTCGGGGTTGGCGAACGGGTTCACCTTCCCCACCCCCGCCTCGACCCGCAGGCCGAGCGCCTGCGCGGCCTGGGCGGCGTCGCGCAGTTCCGCCGGGTCGAGGCGCCCGCTCAGTTCGAGCACCGACCGGAAGAACACGCCGTCCAGGCCGAGCGCCGCCGCCCGCTCCAGCAGCCGGACGGCTTCCTTGCCCGGGGCGTGCGGGAACTTGGTGCTGTCGACGCCGACTTTCAGCATGGTCGCGTCACTTCGCAGCCGAGCGGCCGGCGCCGGCGGGCCGCAGGTCGACGAGGCCGTTGGCGAACACGTTCAACGGGTCGTAGCGGCGCTTCAGCTCCACCAGCCGGTCGTACTTGGGGCCGTAGATCTCGCGGGCGCCGCCCTCGTCCTCCTGCTCGGAGGTGAAGTTGACGTAGCTGCCGTTCTCCCACTCCGAGACGGCGGCCGAGAACCGCTTGACCCACGCCACCAGCTCCGCCCGCTCGTCCGGGTGCTCCCAGTCGGCGCCGATGTTGCCCGCCCAGCGGGAGTGGATGCCCGAGGTGGAGTCGTTGGCGTGGTCGCGCGGGGTGAGCCGGCCGGCGATCAGCTCGAACGGGCACATCGTCTGGTGCGTGATGAACGAGCTGGAGTTGAGCGAACGCCCGGGGTAGGCGTCGACGTGCTCGATGGCCAGGTCGAGCAGCTCGTCGGGGAGCTCGCCGAAGGCGACGTGCCGCCAGTAGTGCGCGATGCCGTAGCGGAACTCGTCGTCGGTGGCGTGTTGCAGCGTCACGTGCGGGATGGAGCGGACCGTCTGGTAGATCGGCTCGCCGGTCCGGAACATCGGCGCGCTGAGCGCCGGTTCGTCGGCGGGGTCGCCGTAGGTGACGGTCGCCACCGAGACGATCGGCTCGCCGCGGTGTTCGCGCGGCAGTTGCGACCAGTACTCCGGGCTGCGGTAGAGCCGCACGTACGTGCCGACGTTGTCCGGCATCGCCGGGCCCTGCTCGCGGAACAGCCGCAGCACCTCCTTGCGCGCCCGCGCCGGGTAGAGGGCCAGGCGCACGGTCGCGAGGCCGGGGAGGTCGACGTAATCGAAGACGAACTCGGTCGCGATCCCGAAGTTGTGCCCGGCGCCCTTGAGCGCCCAGAACAGGTCGGGGTCGCTGTCGGCGTCGACGCGGCGCACCTGGCCGTCGGCGGTGACGAGTTCCACCTCGCGCAGGAAGTCGACGGTGGAGCCGAACATGCGCGACAGGTAGCCCATGCCGCCGCCGAGGGTGAGACCGGCGACGCCGGTGTGGGAGACGACGCCGGCCGGCAGCGCGATGTCGTACGGCTCGGCCGCGCGGTCCACGTCCCCCCAGCGGCAGCCGGCGCCCACGGTGATCGTCCGCGCCTGCGTGTCGATGGAGACCGAGCGCATCAGGCCGGTGTCGATCAGCACGCTGCCGTCCGCGACGCTGGTCCCGGCGAGGTTGTGCCCGCCGCCCCGGACGGTCAGCGGGAAGGCGTTCTCGACGCACCAGCGCAGCGCGTCCGCGACGTCGGCCGTGCGGGTGCAGCGCACGATCGCCGCCGGACGCCGGTCGATGTCGGCGTTCCAGACGCGGCGCAGCGACTCGTACCCCGGCCGGCCCGGGTACACCACGTCGCAGGCGACGGCGGAGGCCAGGCCGTTCAGGACCTCGGGTTCGTGCATGTGGTGCCTTCTCCTTCACTGGCGAGGGTTGAGCTGGGGAGGTCGAGGGAGTCGAGGAGCGCGCGCAGCTCGGTGAGCGACTCGCCGAGGAACGCGCGCAGTTCCGGGCCGCGGCCGCGCAGCTCGCCGAGGTCCGGCCAGACGCCGGCGGCGGCGTTGGCCGTGTGCAGGGCCGCGAGCGACCGCAGCGCCGCCAGGTCGGCCCGGGTCATGTCGGGATGGGCCGGCCACCACCGCGGGTCGCCGGGCAGCAGCGACATCTCCGCCCGCGTGCCGCCGACGCCCTCGACGACGAGGTCGATGTCCGGCTGCGCGCGCAGCAGCGTGCCGAGCAGGTGCGGCCAGTCGGTCATCCCCTGGCCGATCGGCATGAGGAACCGGGAGAGCCCCTCCCCGGCGTCGGCGAGGATCGCGTCGCGCAGATGCGTCATGTGGGTGTACGCCGCCACCCGCTCGACGGCCGGCCCGGCGAGCTCGCCGCGGACGGCCAGGTTCGCCGGGTCGAGGCAGACGCCGACCACGTCGTCCCCGACCCGGTCGATCAGGCGCAGGATCTCGAAGGTCGTGATCTCCTCGTGGGTCTCGACGTTGAGCCGCACGCCGTGCTCCCTGAGCACCGGCGCGAGCGCGAGCAGGAAGTCGCCGGTCGCGTCGAGCTGGTCGGCCCAGTCCACGTCGGTGCGGAACCGGTCGAAGGCGAGCAGCCCCGGGTAGTCCTTGAAGCCGCCGGTGGCCGTCCAGGCCTCGGTCCAGCCGTGCTCGGCGCACAGGCGGATCAGCCGTTCCATGCCGGCCAGATAGCTGCCGCCGCCGAGATCCCGCACGCCCGGCAGCTCCGCGGTCATGTACGGGTTGACCTTGCCCAGCCCGAGCTGGACGAACATGCCGCGGTCCCGGGCCGCGCGGGCGAACGCGCCGATCACGTCCCGGTCGAGGCCGGGGAAGGCTTCGTCGGCCGTGCGCACCAGGATGCCCTCGAACCCGAGCTCCGCCACGGCGTCGAGGGTCGCGAACGGGTCCGCGCCCAGCCGGGAGGAGCCGCCGGAGAACGTGACGTCGGCGCCGATCCGGGTCATCGCGCCGCCTCCGCCCGCTGCCTGCGCAGCTCCCGCCGGCTGCGCTCGTACCCGGGGTCGGGGACGGGCACGGCCTCCAGCAGCGCGCGCGTGTAGTCGGCGCGCGGGCTGTCGTAGATCTCGGCCACGCTGCCGGAGTCGACGACGCGGCCGTGATGGAGCACGACGATGCGGCTGCACAGGTACTTCACGACCGCGAGGTCGTGGGAGACGAAGAGCACGGTCAGGTCGAGCTGCTTCTGCATGTCCTTGAGCAGGTTGAGCACCTGGGCCTGCACCGAGACGTCGAGCGCGGAGACCGGCTCGTCGCACAGCAGCACGCGCGGCCCGACCACCAGCGCGCGCACGATGGCGATGCGCTGCCGCTGGCCGCCGGAGAAGTCCCTCGGATAGCGGCCCAGATGCTCGGCGTCCAGCCCGACCAGGTGCAGCAGGTCGAGGATGCGTTCCATCCGGTGGCGGGCCGAGAAGCCGCCCATGACGAGCATCGGCTCCTCCAGCAGCTGCTTCACGGTCATCCGCGGGTCGAGGCTGGAGTACGGGTCCTGGAAGACCATCTGCACCTCGCGGCGGTAGCGGTGCAGCTCGCCGCGGCCCGGCCGGGCCGGATCGATGCCGTCGTAGCGGATGCTGCCCGAGTCCTCCCGTTCGAGGCCGATCAGGCAGCGGATGATCGTCGACTTGCCCGACCCGGATTCGCCGACGAGGCCGACGATCTCGCCCTCGGCGATCTCGAAGCTCACGTCGTCCAGCGCCTGGTGTGCGCGGCGGCCGGAGCCGAACCGCTTGGAGAGGCCGTCGACCTGGAACAACACTCTGCTCATGCCGTGGGCCCTTCCATCGCCATGAAGTCCTCGACCGTCCGCAGCCGGACGTCCGGGTCGGCGTCGAGGCGGGGGATCGAGCCGATCAGCCCGCGGGTGTACGGGTGTTCCGGGTTCTCGAACAGCTCGTCGACGGGCCGGCACTCCACGAGGCGGCCCCGGTACATCACCGCGACGCGGTGGGCCAGCCCGGCGACGATCGCGAGGTCGTGCGTGATGAACAGCACCGACAGGCTCATCTCGCGTGACATCGTCTCGATGAGGTCGAGCACCTGCTCCTGGACCCGTACGTCCAGGGCCGTCGTCGGTTCGTCGGCGATGAGCAGGCGCGGCTCGGCGACGAGGGCGGCGGCCATCACGACCCGCTGCCGCATGCCGCCGGAGAACTGGCCCGGATAGGCCCTCAGCCGCTCCTCGGCCTTCGGCACGCCGAGCCGGTCGAGCATGTCGGCCGCGCGCCGCAGCGCCTCGCGGCGCGGGACGCCGCGCACGACGAGCGGCTCGGCCACCTGCTGCCCGATCGTCAGGACGGGGTTGAGCGCGGTCATCGGATCCTGGAAGATCATCGAGATCTCGCTCCCGCGGATGCGCCGCATCCGGCGCTCGCCGGCGCCGAGCAGCTCGGTGCCGTCCCACCGGATCGAGCCGTCGTAGCTGAGCGAGCGGTCCAGCTGCAGGACGGCGCGGGCGGTGATCGACTTGCCGGAGCCGGACTCGCCGACCAGCGCGACGCGCTCGCCCGGGCAGATCGACAGGGTGAGCCCGTCGACGACCGTGAGGTCGCCCGTGCCCGCGCCGATGCGCGCCCGTTCGGGCACGCGCACGCTGAGGTTGTCGATGCTGAGCACGGGCTCGGCCGCCGGCCCGGTCATCGGGCCCTCCTGGAGGACGGGTCGACGAGGCCGCGCACGGCGTCGCCGACGAGGCCGAAGGCGATGGCGGAGATCGTGATCGCGATGCCGGGGAACAGCGCCACCCACCACGCGCTGGTGATGAACTGCTGTCCCTGGGCGACCAGCGATCCCCAGTCGGGGCTCGGCGGGGGCGCGCCGACGCCGAGGAAGGCCAGGCCCGCCATCATCACGATGGTGCCGGAGATCTCCATGCTCGCCTGGACGTACACCGCGTCCATCGAGTTGGGCAGCGCGTGCCGGAGCATCAGCCGCAGCCGCGAGACCCCGAGCACCTGGGCGGCCTCGACGTACGAACCGCACATCGTCTCGCGCAGGATGCCCCGCACCAGCCGGGCCGTGCCCGGCCAGGAGGCGGCGACCATCGCGATGACGATCGAGGTGAGCGACGGGCCGATCGCGGCGGCCAGGCCGAGGGCGAGCACGAGCGAGGGCACGGACATGAAGATGTCGCACACGCGCATGATCGCTTCGTCGGCCCAGCGCGGCAGCAGCGTGGCGACGCTCGCGACGAGAACGCCGACGATCATCGACAGCACCACGATGCCCACGGCCGCCAGCAGCGTCGTCCCCGCGCCGGCGAGGATGCGGGAGAGCACGTCGCGGCCGGCGTCGTCGGTCCCGAGGAGGTGACCGGCGCCGGGGGCCAGGAGCGCCCGTGCCGGGTCGACCTCGTACGGCGAGAACGGCGTGACGAGCGGGCCGACCGCGCCGAACAGCAGCAGCAGCGCGACGGCGACGAACGCGAGGCGGTCGACGAGGGCGACGCGCCGGCCCAGGAGCCGGCGGAACCCGCCGCCGATGCTCCGGCCGACCGTGGCCGTGGACAGTTCGATTCCGGTCATCAGGCGGCTCTCAGATGGTTGGTCCGCACCCGGGGGTCGAGCAGCATCTGCAGCAGATCGACGACCGCCGAGGAGACGATGAACACGACGCCGACGATGAGCACCGCGCCGAGCACGGCGAAGGTGTCGTTGTTCACGATCGCCTTGTAGAGGTAGCTGCCGACCCCCGGGAACGAGAACACCGCCTCCACCAGCACGGAAGCACTGACCATCCAACCGAACTGCATGCCGAAGAGCGTCAGCGTCGAGCCCATGGCGGAGCGGAGCGCGTGCCGCACGATCACCTGCCCGCGCGGGACGCCCTTCGACACCGCGAAGTCGATGTAGTCGGAGCCCAGAGCGGTGATCATGTTCGACCGCACGTTCCGCGCCAGCGTGGCGACGAACGGAACGCTCAGCGCCAGGGCGGGAAGGACGAGGTGGGCGAGCGAGTCCAGCACGTTGGCGACGTCGCCGAACAGGAGCGAGTCGAGCACGGTGAACCCGGTCACGTCGGGCGGCGCCAGGCCCACGGCGTTGGTGCCGGAGAGCGGGAACCAGCCGAGCAGGAACCCGAGCGTCCAGCGCAGCATGATGGCGAACCAGAAGATCGGGACCCCGCCGGCCAGGACGAGGATGATCCGGGCGGCCACGTCCGCCGCCCGCCCCTGCGAGACCGCCGCGGCGACCCCCAGCGGGACCGCCACCAGCACGGTGATCAACATTCCGGCCAGGACGAGCTGGACGGTGTTGGGGAGCGCCGCGGCCAGGTCGCCGGTCACTCCCTGGTGGGTGTAGGCGGAGGTGCCCAGGTCGCCGGCGGCGGCGCGGGCGAGGTAGGTGCCGTACTGGGCGAACAGGGGCTGGTCGAGTCCCATGGCGTGGCGTACCTGCTCGACCTGCTCGCCAGAGGCGAAGCGGCCCGCGGCCACCCGAGCGGGGTCGCCCGGGATCAGCTTCGTCATGAGGAACACGATCGTCGCGACGCCCCAGGCGGACAGCAACGCCAGACCGATACGTCGGAGCACGAAGACGAACATCAGCGACCGTCCGGTCACTTCGCCAGCATCAGCTGACTGACGTCGAACGTTGGACTCGTGGGTGTGTACGGGATCTTCGCCACCTTGCCGTTCCTGGCGCCGTTCACCGTCGGCCAGGCGATGTACAGCGCGGCGCGGTCGTCCAGGATCTGCTTCTGCACGCCCACGACGGCCTCGCAGGCCGCGGCCGGGTCCTTGGCGGTGGAGGCCGCCTCAAGAAGGCGGTCGACCTGCGCGTTGTCGTACCGCGAGGGGTTCGTCTGGCCGATCCCCTTGGAGTTCCAGCTACGGTCCAGGACGGCGCCCGCATCCGGGTACGGGGCGAAGTCCCAGGCGATCGCGACGTCCGGGGTCGTGGCCGCGCTGGAGATCAGCTGCATGTACTGGGGGAAGGTCGCCGTCTTGACCTTCACCACGAGCCCGATCTCGCGCAGGCTGTTCTCCAGCAGCGTCCCGGCGAGCTTGAACTCCGGGACGGCCGGGTCGTAGGCGATCGTCACCGTGGCCCCGGCCGCGCCCGCCTCACCGAGCAGATGCTTGGCCCGGGCCACGTCCCGGGTCGGCTGCGGACCTTCGTGCACGCAGTCCATGCCACGGGGGACGACGCTCCTGGCGATCTCCCCGGAGCCCTGCAACGCGGTCTTGATGTGCCCCTCGTAGTCGTAGGCGAGCTGGATCGCCTCGCGCACGCGGCGGTCGCCGGTGACCTTGCCCTGCGTGTTCAGCCAGCCCAGGGTCACGCGCGTCGAGGGCATCGAGTAGCCCTCCAGCCCGGACTTGCCGTCGAGCTGCTTGACGTCCAGGGGAGCCAGGCCCCAGCCGAGATCGACGTTGCCGGTGAGGAGCTCGTCCCTGAGCAGGCTGCTCTCGTTGATCATGCGCAGCACGACGTTATGCGGGCGGCGGTCGTCCATCGCCCAGTACTTGCCGAACCGGGACAGGCTCACCTCCTGGTTCGCCTTGTACCCGCCCAGGGTGTACGGCCCCGACCCCGCGTCGTGCGTGGCCAGCCACTGCTGGCCGTCGTCGGCGCCCTCGTTGCTCCGGACGAGCTTGGAGTCGACGATGTAGAGGTAGCTGAGCCCCGACAGGAAGCTCGCGCTCGGCCGGGTCAGCGAGATCGTCACGTGGGTGTCGTCGACGACCTTGGCGGAGGCGTAGGCGGGGATGAAGGCGTCGCTGCCCGAGGCGAGCTTCTTGGCCCGGTCCAGGGTGTACTTCACGTCCTCGGCGGTGAACGTGTTGCCGGAGTGGAAGACGACGTCGTCGCGGAGCGTGAGGGTGACGGCCGTGGCGTCGGAGTTGAACTCCCAGGCGGTGGCCAGCTTCGGGATCATCTTCGACGCGGAGTCGAATCCGACCAGGCGGTCGTAGAAGGCGTCGATGAAGATGTCGTTGTCGGCGTTCGACGACTGCAGGGGGTCGAGGGTTTCGAGCGAGGCCTGGCCGGCGGCCACGATGGTCTCCGACTTCGTTGCTGCCGTGCCGCCGTTCGCCGTGGGCGCCGACAGCCCGCACGACGCGAGCGCCGGTGCAGCCGTTACGCACAGGGCCGCGAGAATGGCTCGCTTCGTTGCGCGACCTTTCATGTCGGGTTCCTCTCTCAGATGTGCTGGGGGGATGGTGCAGAGGTCTCGACGGAGGACCGGGGGAGGTCCGATCGGGTGGAGAGGGAGCGCCGCGAGACCCACCGGCCGGCGCGGAGCACGTCGCGGGCCGGGGGCGGGTCGGCGACGGCTTCGGCCGCGCCGCGCGCGCCGACCACGACGAGGTCGGCCGGGCCGCCGGCGCGCAGGCCGTGGTCCGGCAGGCCCAGCGCGGCCGCCGCGCGGTCGGTCACGAGGCCGAGCGCGAGGTCGAGCTCGGGGTCGGTGAGCAGGCTGTTCCTGTGCGCCACGGTTCGCGCCAGGTCCAGAGGGTCCCCGGAGCCGAACGGCCACCAGCTGTCGCGGATGTTGTCGGTTCCGGAGAAGACGTTGACGCCGTGCCGCACGAGTGCGAGCACGGGCGGGACGGGGCCGGTGGGCCCGTTGGTCATGATCGATATTCGTTGTTCGGCGAGCACGCCGGCGATCTCGCCGAAGTCGCGCTCGCCCAGCCGGCCCAGCCCGTAGGCGTGGCTGAGCGCCACCGAGCCCCGCATCCCGTACGCGGCGACGCGATCGGCGATCGCCCGGTACTCGGCGAGCGCCGCGGGCCCGTCCTCGTGCAGGTGGATGTCGATGCCGGCGTCGTGGCGGGCCGCCAGCGCGAAGACCGCGTCGAGGTGGCCGTCGAGGTCGCCGTCGATGGAGCCGGGGTCCAGCCCGCCGACGACGTCCGCGCCCAGGCGCATGGCCTCCTCCAGCAGGTCCGCCACGCCCGGCGCCGAGACGATCCCGCTCTGCGGGAAGGCGACGATCTGCACGTCCAGGTGGCCGGCGAACGCCTGGCGGAGGCGCAGCATGCGCTCCAGCCCGGCGAGCCCGACGTCCGGGTCGATGTCGACGTGGGCGCGTAACGTGCCGGTGCCGAACTCGACCATCGTGCGGGCGAGGGCGAACGCCCGCTCCTCGGCGGTGTGGACGAGTGCGGCGCGGCGGGCCTTCTCGTCCTCGATGCGCTCCCGGATGCCGCCGCCGGGGACGTGCGGCTGCCAGTCCCCGCCGAAGAAGGTCTTGTCCAGGTGGGCGTGACCGTTGACGAACGGCGGGAGGACCAGCCGCCCCCCGAGGTCCTCGGACGGCCCGGTGACAGGGCGGGATCCGGCCGGCCGGATCTCCCGGATGACCGCGTCCGCGATCTCGATGTCGACTGGGCCGCCGTCTCGGAGGCGCCCGTTCCGAAGGGTCGTCTGACTCACGTCGATCCTCTCAGCCCCGCCTATTGGCATACACAGTCGCAGACGCAATCCCGTTTGTCACGGTTCTTGAGGTCCGTTACGACGTTGTTGTATACCAAACTGGAGATCGCGGTGAGCCGGGGACTATACGGACCGCGCCCGGCCACGCCTAGAATGGATCTCCTGAGCGCGGAGGTTGAGGGTGTCCATTCCAGAGCAAGAACGACGGGCCGCCGCCGAGGGGGAACCGCTCGACACACTCGGGCCCTCCCTCGACCAGCTGGCCTACGAGTGGGTGCGCGAGCGGATCATCGACGGCACCTACAAACCGGGCGCGCGCATCCGCGAGCGGACGGTCGCCGAAGAGCTCGGCATCTCCCGCATCCCCATCCGCGAGGCGTTCCCGCGGCTGGAGAGCGAGGGGTTCATCCGCAGCGTGCCCCGCCGCGGCGCGGTGGTCGCCTCGCTGACGGTGCGCGACGTGAACGAGCTCTACGACGTGCGCGGCTCGCTGGAGGTGCTCGCCACCCGGCTCGCCGCCGAGCAGTGCGCGCGCGGCACGTCCGCCGAGATCCTCCGGGAGATCCTCGACGAGGCGGAGCGGGCCGTCGACGCCAACGACGGCGTGCTGCTGTCGGCCACCAACTCGCGCTTCCACGCCGCGATCCTGACGCTGTCGGACAACCAGCTGCTGCAGGACCTCATGGCGCCCATCCTCGGACGGGTCAACCGGCTCTTCTACATCGTGCCCGAGAGCGACCAGGTCAACTTCCACCACGAGCACGCCGAGCTCTACCGGGCGATCTCGTCCGGTCAGGCGGAGCTGGCCGCCGCGCTGGCCTTCGCCCACGTGGAGCACAGCCGGCGCGACACGCTGCCGGTCGTGCGGTCACTCCTCGACGGGGCGCCGGAGTCGCCGCCGGGCGCCGCCGCGGAGGCGGCCGGAGCCGGGCGGGCCCGCCTCCGGTCGCGGTGAGGGGCTCGCCGGGAGTGGTGCGAGCGAGGGCCGTCCTCCGTCCGGCGGGGGACGGGTCCTCCCTCTGGCCGCGATGACCGCCCTGTGGGAGGAGCCCGGCCCCTGGTGACCGGTCGACAATCGGCAGTGCGGCCTCGGAGACCATCGGGGCATTCGGTGGCCGCCGCAGATGCAGGACCCGCACCTCGCGTACGCCGCGACCTCACCGCAGGAGTCCATGTTGACCCGTCTTCGTCCCGCACTCACCGCCGCACTGCTGGCCGCCGCCTTCGTGGGGGCAGTGTCCCTGCCGGCCCACGCGACCGGTAGCCAGCCGTGCACCACCGGCCCGAACGGTCCGGCCTGCCATTCGCCCGGCTGGGGAACCAAGTAGGAGGAAGGATCGACCTGCGGCACGCCCGCCGTCTCGTCATCGCCTCGCTGCCGGCCGCCGCCGAGGCGTTCGCCGTCTTCGAGGAGTGCCGGCGCCTCGACGAGAACCCCGCGACGGACCACCCGGCCGGCTGACCCGACGGGGCTGCTTCCCCGGACGGAGAACGTGCGTGGAAGCAGCCTCTCCGGCCCCTCGTCCCGGGCTCCGGAACCCGGTGGGACGGCACGACGGTGATCGCGCCTCCTGCTGACGGGCGAGTGCCCCCCTCAGGCGTCCGGCGGGAGGAGGTCGAGCGAGCGGGCCTTGCGCAGCGCACTCACCCGGTCGTGCGCGCCGAGCTTGCGGTAGAGGTTCTCCTTGTGCTTGTTCACCGTCGCCTCCTTGATGGTGAGCCGGCGGCCGATGGCGTACGCGGTCAGCCCTTCGTTCAGCAGCGCCAGGACCGCCATCTCCCGCAGGGTGATCCGGTACTCGGCCGGGTCGGCGAGCGCGGGCAGGCGGAAGACGGCCCTCTCGTGCGCCTCGACCGTGTCGAGGAGCGAACGCGCGAGCCCGGCGTATTCGAGGTCCCGTTCGCTGTAGCCGGTGCCCTCGCGGCTCATGATGACGCCGCGGACCTGACCGGGCGGCGAGTCCAACGGCAGGGCGAGCTGGCGGTCGATGCCGATCGCCGCCCGGCCGGCGCGGTAGGCCTCGCTGTTCCACCAGCGGCCGTCGGCGACGTCGTCCATGGCCAGCGGCGTGCGGTCCCCGGTGCGGGCGTAGTGGCGCAGCAGCGGGTGCGCGCGCATGTGGGAGCGGATGAGGGCGTCCAGCGGCGCCTGGTGCAGCCAGTCGGGCGAACCGGTCAGCGCGTGCCCGGTGCCCGCCGCCCAGTCCAGGTCGATGAGGACGGCCAGGTCTCCGGGCAGGTCCTTCGTCAGCCGTTCCATCAGCAGGGGCCAGACCCGGACCGGCTCCCTCGTGGTGAGGATGTCCATCGCCAGGTCGTGAATGCGTCGGCCGTCCCCCCTGAACAAAGACGTCATGGACGCATTGTGCATGAACGATTACCATCTGGCACAACGAATGAGAAGTACGCACTTCTTCGTATTCATCGGCATGGCTGACCGGCGGGACAGTGAGGGCGTCCCGTACGAAAGGAGCCCGCATGAAGCGAGGAACGACCCGTCTCGGCGCACGCCTGGCGGGAGCCGCGCTGCTCTTCACGACCACGCTGACGGTGATGACGGCGGCCCCCGCCCACGCCGGCCCCGCCGACGCGATGCGCCGGTGCGCCGGGGGCCAGATCGCCAACCACGACATCCCCCACCTGATCGTCTGGGGCAACGGCGGCGGCGGGGTTCCCGTGGGCCGCGACCCGGGCAACATCATCGACCCGGGTGACGTGTTCCAGATCGTTCCGGACCTGAGTTCACGCGTGGACCCCGACAGCTGGGAGGGCGGGACCGTCGGCCCCGACGGCAACGGGCAGGTCGCGCCGCAGGGATGGCCCTACCCCGGCCTGGCCCAGTACTCGGCCGTGCTGCGCTTCAACAACAACCCCGCAGGCTGGACGAGCGACGGGCAGCAGGCGACCGCGTTCAACCGGTGCACGGTCTTCCAGGACAACGCCCCGGCCAGGTTCTCCTTCGGCGTGAACGACCCCGGCCCCGGCGACAACCGCGGCGCCTGGACCTTCCGCGTGCTGATCTGGAAGGCGTCCGCCCCGACCACCGGTCCCATGGACAGGTGCAGCCGCAACCTGCCGGCGACCGGGCCTCGGGACCGGGCCGACACCTCCTTGGCGGTCGCCGGCAACGGCAGTTTCGGCAGCTTCCCCGCGGGGGCCACGCCGGGCAACTTCCTACGGCAGGGGGACGTCCTGCGCCTCGAACCCGACTACGCGAGCCGGGCGCGCATGGACTACTTCTTCGCCGACCACGGTCCCAACGGCACCGACAGACTGGCCGCCGCCTCCGGCTGGCCGTACCCCGACCTGTTCGAATTCTCGCCCGTCCTGCGCTTCAACAACAACCCGGTCGGGTGGGTGGGCGCTCCCATGCAGGCGACGGCGTTCGGAGGATGCCTGCTCTGGACCGACGCCCTGCCCGTCCGGCTGCTGTTCGGGGTCAACGATCCCGATCTGTCGGACAACTCCGGACAGTGGAACTTCCGGATCCGGATATACGGACGTGACTAGCGCCCTGCCGACGTTCCGAACCAGCCCGGCTTCAGGCGGCGTGACCCGCCGAGGAAGGAGTGAGCAGATGCCGTTCGACGACCACCAGCGGGAGACTTCGCGAAGGATAGACCAGCAGCGCGAGATGGTCCGGCGCTCCACCGACGATTCCGCGCGCAGACGCGATCGCGAGGAATGGCATGCCCGGCGCAACAGCAGTGGGGACGAGCTGAGCCTCGGGACGCAGATCATCCTCGCCGTCGTGGGTCTCATCATCTTCTTCCTCATGGTGTATCCGCAGTTGCCCCACCACTGACACAACCTGGAGGGGCGGCCCGCGCGCCCGGCTCGCCGGAGCGGTCACGCCTTGGCGTGCACCCGGCGCGCGGCCACCAAGGAGGCCACGACCAGAGCGGTGAGCACGCTCCAGTACAGGAAGCCGCGGGCGCCGGTCCCCAGCAGGTTCTCGGCCACGTAGACCAGGCCGGGAAGCAGGTACACGGCGGACGCCGGCGCCCAGCGGCCGTCCCGGGCGGCCAGGGTGGCGGCCAGCACCAGCAACAGGGCCGCCACCTCGACGCCGGCCCGCGCGACGACCCAGACGGGTTCCCAGACCGGCACCTGCGTGAGCTGCAGCGCCCAGGCGCCCAGCGGGACGAGCAGCCACCGGGCCGACCGGGCGGGCATCGTCGCGCCCCACCGTCGGGCCCTCCCGGCCCCGCGGCCCGCGTCCAACCCCGCACCAGCGCCACCATCAGGACGATCCCCAGCGCGGTCCACGTCTTGAAGATGAAGTACGGGAGGACGGGAAGCTGCGCGAAGGTCACCAGCGCCACGACCAGCGCGCCGAGGTGCAGGCCGTCCAGCTGCTTCGGGCTCTCCCGCGAGCCGCGATCACCGCCTACGTGGCCTTGGGTCACCCTGCAGACTAGGACCGGGGTCCTGGATCGCCTCTGCTGGAACCGTCTCAAGGCAGGAAGAAGTCGGCCGCCCGCGACGGCACGCTGGGATCATGATCACGATACACGCACGGAACCCTGGTGAGCGCCACGGCGGCGAACGCCGTGGGAGCAGGTGGCCGGTCATCGCCGTAGCCGCGGCGGTGCTGATCGGGATGGCCCCGGCGGCGTCGGCTGCCGGGAATGACGGACCGCTGAGATGGCAGGACTGCGAGAGCGAGGGCGTACCCGCGGGCATGCAGTGCGCTGCGATCGATGTCCCCGTGGACTGGGCGAAGCCGCAGGGACGGAAGATCACGCTGGAGCTGGCCCGGTTGCCGGCCACGGAGCCGCCACGCCGGCTCGGCAGCGTCCTGGGCATCTCCAGCGGTTACGGGATCCAGGACCTGACCCGTTCCGCGGCGGATCTCACCGAGCTGCGACGCACGTTCGATCTGGTCGGCCACAACACGCGTACCAGTACGTGGATCGCACACATGCCCCAGGCATGCACGCAGCCAGGGGTTTCCCTGCACGATCCGCGCGACGCGAAGGAGCTCGCGGCGCTGGCCGCGGCGATGAACGACGCGTTCGAGGAGTGTCAGAAGGCGGACACGACGGGGCTGTTCGCGCACCTGGATGCTTTGTCGATCGCCAGGGACACCGAGGCGATCCGTAAGGCGCTGGGCGAAGAGCGGCTGAGCTTCATGGCCAGCGGCATCGGCGGGTCCGCGGCCGCCGCTTATGCCCGGTTGTTTCCCCAGCGCATCCGGGCCATGTACCTCGATGGAGTGAACAATCAGACCGAGGGCTGGCCCGCGCAGCGGCTGCTGAGCCTGCCGGTCATGCAGCGGATGTTCACCAGGTTCGCCGACTGGTGCGCGGAGACGCCCGCCTGCGCGCTGCACGGCCAGGACGCCGAGGCGGTGTGGCGCAGGCTCCTGCGGGATGCTGACCGCCATCCGATTTCGGTCACCTCATCCCAGTACGGCAAGGGGAAGCTCACCGGATGGCTGTTGACATCCACCCTCCCCCTCGACCCAGGGCCGGAGAACGCCAACTGGCTGACCTTCGCGGCCGCGGTGGACAAGGCGCGGAGCGGGGACGGGTCAGGGTTCGCCGATCAGGCGCTCTTCAACGCGCGGTATTCGGCAACGCCCGGGGCACAGGTGATGAGCTGCGGGGACGACCGCGGATACACCAGCCATGCCCAGCTTGAGGACTTCCGCAGGAGAGCGCGGAAGATCGCACCTGAGTACGCGGGAGCGGCCATCGACGCGCTCGGCTGCACAGGCTGGCCACTGCCGGTCGCCAATCCATCCCGCCCGCTGCTCACGCGGGGTCTGCCGCCCTTGCTGGGGGTGGGCACCACGTGGTTCGACCACACCTCGACCAAGAGCTTCACCAACATGATCCCGGGATCGGTGGCCATCGCCTATGACGGACCCGGTCACGTCATGTACCTGTCAGGCAAGAAGTGCCCGATCCGGCACGCCACCAGGTACCTGACCGACCTGACACTTCCAGAACCGGGCACAGTCTGCCCCGCCGAATGATCGACGCTCAGAGCCGGGTCAGGGTGGCGTCGGTGTCCTCGGCTCACGTCTGCACAGCACCTGCCCGTCTCGTCGACAAGGAGGTCTGAACGAACTCGGCTCGAAATCGTCCGTGACGAGATGTCGTCTCACAGGTCGACCGGCTGCCTGCCGCCCTATCCCCTAATGGGAGCCATCGGGTCGGCGAGGGTTCACGGTCCGGCGGCGGCGGGGGAGAAGGGGCCGTTCAGGGCCGCCCACTGCAGCAGCATGATGGTCTTGGCGTCGGCGATCTCCCCGTCCCTGATCAGGTCGAGGGCGTGGTCGAAGTCGAGCTCGACGACCTCGATGTCCTCGCCTTCCTCGGCGACCCCGCCACCCTGTGCGGTGCGGGTCGCGGCACTGTACGGCGCGGCGTAGAAGTGCAGGCGTTCGGTGACCGATCCCGGGCTCATGTAGACGGAGAAGACCCGTTCGACCTCGCCGACGGTGTGGCCGGTCTCCTCGGCGGCCTCGCGCCGGATCGCCGCCTCCGGCGCTTCGTCGTCCAGCAGGCCGGCCGCGGTCTCCAGGAGCATCCCGTCGGGATGTCCGTTGACGTAGGCGGGGTAGCGGAACTGCCGGGTCAGCAGGACGGTGCGGCGGGCGGGGTCGTAGAGCAGGACGGTCGCGCCGTTGCCGCGGTCGTAGGTCTCCCGCTGCTGGGTGCTCCAGTGGCCGTCGGCGTGCTGGTAGTCGAAGGTGGTGGCACGCAGCACGTACCAGTTGCAGGCCAGCAGCCGCACGTCGCGCACGCGTACCCGGGGGTTGCCGGTCAGGTCGCGTCCCGCCTGGTCCAGGCCGGTACGGCCGCGCCGGTCCGGAACGTCGACCCCCTCCGTCACGACGACCTTCCACTTCGGGCGGACGCGCCTGCCGGGCTGGTCGTCGCCGAGGCCCCGTCCATGCCGACGGCAGGAGGCCGTCGGGCCGATCGTGCGTTCATCTCGCCCTTTCGTCTGGGGGCCCGGCGGGCCGGTGATCACAAAGTATGGCAGGAACTTCCCGCATATCAGCAGGGCTGCCACTGCCTCACGATCTTCCCCATGACGGCCGGGCCTCGGCGGCGGAGAACTTGCGCGAACGCACCGAACCGGTGACGCCTACCGGCTGAGGGGCGTCATCCTGATCGCGTGCCCGAGGCCAGCGCCTTGACCTCCGCGGCCGTCACAGGCTTCCCGCCGACACCCCAGTCGCCGTCCTTGATCTCCTCGACGACGACCACGGTCAGGGGGCGCATGTGCTCCCCCTCGATGGCGACGATCGCGTCGGTCAGCTTCGCCACCATCTCGGCCTTCTGCGTGGCGCTGAACACGCCCTCGATCACCTTCACGTTGACGAGTGGCATGGGGTCCCCCTCCCTCTCGATGCGGTGCACCGACGGCACCTCATGCCGTGAGGGCGACCTGCCCGTGGGGGTCAGGGACAAACTCCGCACCCGGGTGAAGGCCGTCAGGTGCCGGTTCCCAGGAGTTTGCCGAGGAGCGTGCTCAATTGGTGGCGTTCGTCGGGTGTGAGGGGTTGGAAGGTGTCTTCGAGGAAGGCCGGGATCGACGTCTGCGCCTGGGCCAGCCGCCGTCGGCCCAGGTCGGTGAGGGTGACGGCGTAGGAGCGGCGGTCGCGGGGGTTGCGCTCCCTGCGTACGAGGCCCTGCTGTTCGAGGTCGTCGCAGACGCTGACCATGACGCTGCGGTCGATGCGCAGCTCTTCGCTGAGCGTCTGCTGGGAGCACGGGCCGACGGCGTCGAGCATCTGGAGCACGAGCTGCTGGCCGACGCCGAGCCCTTCCTCGCCGGCGTGGGCGTCCGCGGCGCGGGCCACGGCGGCCGAGGCCCGGCACAGCGCGATGTCCAGCCGCTCGGCCGCCAGTCGCGGGAAGTACGTCGCCCGCGTGCGGCCGGGGTTCTTGGTCGTGGGGGCCATCGATCTCCTTTTCGCTCCGGTCAGGAGCCTACACCGCATTCATCTGACCACCAATCGTTTGACAGCAGATGATTTGCAGGCATACGTTCCCGGTCGAACGACGTCCCGCACCCGTTCCCGCCGTCTGACAAGGAGATCCGTCGTGACGCTGAACCTCACCCCTGACGAACTGCTGGGCACCACCCGCGCCGTGCGCAAGCGCCTGGACTTCACCCGGCCGGTTCCTCGCGAGCTGATCGAGCAGTGCGTGGACCTGGCCGTTCAGGCGCCCACCGGGCGTAACCGGCAGCGCTGGCACTTCATGGTCGTGACCGAGGCCGGGCAGCGCCGCGCCGTGGCCGACATCTTCCGGCGCGCGCTGGCCGTGGCCGCGGGGCAGCCGTTGAGCGAGCGTGACCTGTGGCGCATGAGCTACCACGCCGGCTCCACCGAGCGGGTCTTCGACGGCCTGCGGCATCTGGCCGCCAACGTTCACCGGGTGCCGGCGTTCGTCATCCCCGGCGTGGAGGGCCGCACCGACCGCCGGCCGGTGGCCGAGCAGGCGGGCACGTGGGGGTCGATCCTGCCCGCGGTGTGGAGCTTCATGCTGGCCGCGCGGGCGCGCGGCCTCGGCACCGTGTGGACGACCGCGCAGGCGCCGCTCGAACGGGAGCTGGCCGGGGTGCTCGGCGTGCCGTACGAGGAGGTCATGCTGGCGGCGTTCATCCCGCTGGCCTTCACGCTCGGCACCGACTTCAGGCCCGCTCCCCGCATTCCCCGCGAGCAGGTGCTGCACTGGGACCGGTGGTGAGCCGGACGAGCGAGGCCGTAGCGCCCTGGCGGAAGGCGAGGGCGGCGGCCAGGCAGGCGACGGGGATGACGGGCAGCACGTACCGGTGGTCGAAGTCCAGAACCGCGACCGGGCCGACCAGCAGGCCCATCGCCGCGGCCCACGGCAGCAGCGCCACGCGGGGACGCCGGACCGCGGCGCCCGCGCCCAGCAGGAGGATCAGGCCCAGGAGCGGGCCCCGCAGGTAGGCGGCGTACTGGTAGGCGATGAGGAAGTCCGCGTACGGGGACACCGACGACAGGCCGCGGATGTCCGGGTCGTACTCCCGCTCGACCTTGTCGATCAGTGGCTGGTCGGGCAGCTCCCAGTGCCCGGCGGCGAAGCCGAACGCCGGGGTGGTGCGAGCGGGGTGCGGGACGGGCGTCCAGGAGAAGGCGATGGCGGTGTCGCGTACGACGTCGCGCAGATAGTCCAGCGGCTGGGCCAGGATCGCCTCGACGGCGAACGAGCGGGCCAGGTCGTTGTGTGTGAAGCGGTCGCCGGGCAGCAGGTTGAGCGAGGCTCCGGGGGCCCACACGTACTCGGAGGCCGTGTCCTCCTTCGTTCCGTTGGGGCACAGGCCTCGCCGCGTCGCCGGCGTCCTCGGGGGAGTCGGTACGTCGTCGGACATAGGCAAGGATGTCGGCGTAGTGGGCAACGTAGATCACCTCGAAGCGCTGTTTGCGGTCATGGTGGGTCACGCTGCCTTCTCCCCTCCGAACGGTCCGACATCCCGTACGTGTCCGGACCCATCGGAATGTTTCCCCCCGATCTGGAAATTTCCTTGATCTACGGTGTAAAGGCAGTCATGCAGGTGATCACGCAGACGACCGTGAGAACCGCAGCACGGTCCGATCGACGACCGGCACCCGGTTCAGGTCCTTGAAGGACGGAAGACCCGGCCGGACGTCCGCGCGTCCCGGCCGGGCCCGCCTGACCGCCCATCCGCACAGGCTCGGCCGCCACGCGAGCACGGTCGCCGCCATGACGTACGAGGTGAGGGGGAGATCAGCGCTTGGAGGCGGTTTCTAGCACTCGCCGCCCCAGTACATGTTCCTGATCACCCCGCCCACCGCCCCGTCGCGCAGGTCGAGTGCGGAGCCGCCGTCGGGCCGGTAGTGCAGGCACTTCGAGTACCAGGTCGAAGCGCCCTGGAAGCGCCACTGGAAGCGCACGTGGTCGGCGCCCGGGTAGGGGTTTCCGTTGTTGACGATCACCCAGAACGTCTTCCCGTCCGGGACCACCCCAGGGGTCTGGTACTTCAAGTAGCTCGGGATGGGGTCGCCGCCGTAGAGGCAGACGTTGCCCGAGTTGCAGCCGTTCCAGGCGCTGCCAGCAGCCGCCGGGGACGCGGCGACCAGGGACAGGACGGTCGCGGAGGCGAGTGCCGCCGCTCCGGTCCGAAGGAGCACTTTGGTCATGTCGGTTCCTTTCACGAGGGGCTCATCCACGCGGTGAAGCCCGTCCGTACCGGTGGTCGGAGTCAGTTCATCCCGCCGGGCCCGGGATCGTCACCCCGTTCCGGCCTGAGCGGGAACACGCAGGTCAAGGCCACCGTCGAACGCGATCACGAGCAAGGGCATCGTGCGGATCGTCCTCACCGGAGAGGACCTGGCCCGCGTACGCATCGCCGGCCCGGCGGACGCGAGGTGCTGAGCCTGCACATACTGCGGCGTCCAGGCGGTGGCCGTTGACGTGCGTCTTCCCGCCATGGCCGGAAGAGGGTGACGCCTCTGGGGCCGGCAGTGCCGTCGCAGCACCGGTCGGCGCGAGCGGCCCCTTGACCTTCACGTGCAAGTACACCGGCGGCAACGTCCGCAGCGAGCAGCGGAGACGGCGAATCGGTCAATGCCGCCGGCGCTTGCAGGAGGGATCAGCAGTTCAGGCCGCTGACGATGCCCAGCTGGGGTGTCGGGTTGATGACCGCGCAGTTGTAGGTGCCCCCCGGGATGGTGATCGAGCCGGGTCCCGACCCTGCCCCCGTGCAGCCGGAACCCAGGATGTGGTAGCCGACGACGTCCCCCAGGTAGGTACGGGAGCCGCTGGCGCAGACCCATGAGCTCATCGCATAGGCGGACGACGCGGGCACGGACGCCACGGCCAGGGCGAAGGCCGAGACGATGGCGAGCCGTCTGGCTGATGTGATCACGGACTTCCCTTTCCTTCGAAGGGACGGAGTATCACTTCTGTGCCCCGCGCCCCGTCGCGCGCCACCCGGGGACGATGTCCGATACCGGACGCGATCGCGACGACGCGGCCGTTCGCCCGATCGATCGGCGGCTCGACGTGCTCACTCGCCGGTAGGGCCCCCGGCCCGCCCACCGCTGATGAGAGTCAAGGCCGGTGCCTTCACCGGGGCGCCGGCGATGCCGCCGCCGATCCACCAGGCCCGTCTCCTCCACGCCGACGCCTTCCTGGGCATGCTGCGGGCCATCGGGCTCGGCGTCATCGTGCGTGACCTGCCGGCGCCGCCGGGCTCGGGGCAGAGTGCCGGTGCTCCGGCCGCCCGGCTACTCGGGAGGGGCGGCACGGCGTCGGTCCAGCCCGAGTCCACGATCGCCAAGTAGTCCAGGACCTTGCCGGTGACCTGCCACTTCTCGCTGTCCGGGCCCGGTGCGAGCTGGAGGTCGCGGCGTCCCAGCAGCTTTCCGGTGCGCGGGTCGAAGAGCACCTGGTGCTGGATCGTCCCGCGGCCGTCGGCGCTCTCGAACGGGGCCGCGAGGCCGACCGCGGCGCGTCCGAGCGGGTCCTCGACGGCGCCCAGGCGCTGGACGCCGGGATAGTCGGTGATCAGGCGCATGAGACCGGCTCGTACCTTGGGCGGGACGGGCGTGTCCGCCAGCAGCGCGACGACCTGTTCGAGCACGCTCTTGGGCTCCCGGCACTGCTTGGGCATGCCGGTGCGGCCGTCGGCGAGCTCGATCGAGCCCTCGCACAGGAGCTTGCGCAGGCCCTCCGGATCGGTGGGCAGGTTCTGCAGCTTCTGGTAGGTGAAGCGTCCGAGGCCGCCGATGTCGAACACGCCGCCGCTCCGGGCGTCCGGGGCGTCCTCCGTCCAGGGGCCGGCCTTGGACGTGATCGTCCTGGTGCGGTCCGACGAGCGGATCTCCCAGCTCGACGGGGAGCCCGCCGCGCGCCAGGCGTCGGCGTCGGCCCTGGTCTGGGGTTCGGCGGGGAAGTCGCGGCCGTAGAAGGACGTGCCGTCGTCACGGCTGCGTCCCGTCCAGCTGAAGAACTCGGCGCGCTCCTCCACGACGTACCCGCCGGTACGGCCGCGCGCGAGCGCCGCGAAGGCGGTGCGCTGGTGCGTGTACCAGTAGCGGCCCTGCTGCTGCAGCTCCACCTGGGTGGCGGCGGCCACCAGGCCGAGCGGCATGCGCCAGGCAGGACGCCGGCGCACCGGCGGACGGTCGTCCTGGCCCAGCACGCGGCCACGGGCGGCCGCCACGGTGGCCGCGGACGGGGAAGGCGGGGCGTCGTAGACGCCACGGACGAGATCCATTTCGTTCATTTTTCCGGCCTCTCCCTCGTCAAGCAGCGGATTCGTGTCGCCCAGCGCCTTGCGTAACTTCTTGCGGGCCCGGTTGAGCCGGGAGGACACCGTGCCGAAGGGCACGTCCAGGGCCTGGGCCACCTCGTCGTAGCTGAGCCCGGCGAGCGCCACCAGCAGCAGCACGTCCCGCTGGGCGACGGGAAGGGCGGCGATGGCGTCGCGGTGTCCGGGTGAGCGGTCAGGTGTGGTTCATGCATGCAAACGCCTTGCGGTCGTGGGGACGTCGGTCATCTGTTGTTGTCCGAAGCCCGCAGCCGCCTTCCCCGGACCGGCGGTCCTCAGCGGGTGGCCGTGGACCTCACCCCGGCGCGGGCCAGCATCAGCAGCGCGTCGGCGGCCGCCGGAGACAGCGCTGTGCCGTCCCGCACGTCGGCGAGAGGAACCCACGCCGCCGCCTCGGTGGAACCATTGACCTCGGCCACCGTCGGCGGCCCGCCCTTGAGGGCCACCGTGTAGAACAAGGCCGTCAGGCTCCAGCTCACGCCGTTCCTCCGGGCCGGGTACGTCCTCGCGTCGAGAAGGTGGGCCTCGATCAGTTCAAGGCCCG
Source organism: Nonomuraea sp. NPDC047529 (assembly GCF_040642995.1). Classification (NCBI taxonomy): domain Bacteria; kingdom Bacillati; phylum Actinomycetota; class Actinomycetes; order Streptosporangiales; family Streptosporangiaceae; genus Nonomuraea; species Nonomuraea sp. NPDC047529. The sequence continues at coordinate 133,331 of NZ_JBEYTJ010000016.1, forward strand.
TCTCCTCCCGGAGTTCGCGGGCCAGTGCCTCGACGGGCTGTTCGCCGGGATCGATCCCGCCGCCGGGCAGGTGCCACAGACCTGGCGTGAAGACGGGCGAGGCCTCCGACAACCGAGCCAGCAGCAGCCGATCGTCCTGCACGGCGATCGCGTACGCCGCAACGCGGGTTCTCACCTGATCGTCCACGAACCCCGATCGTAGGGCCCTTCTGCCACGCGCCCCCCGGTACGTCGTGGCGCCGCGGGTTCTAGGGTGGGCGCATGGCCGAACGGCGTCCCTTGATCGTGCGCAGGCTGCGACCGGGACACTGGGTCGCCGTCGACGCGTTCGCGGCCGTCGCCCTGGCCGCCGGGTTCTCGGCGGCGGCGGTGCTGGTGCCGGAGTCCGCCCGGGTGCCGTCGTACGCGGTCGTGCCGGTGGTCGCGCTGGCCTGCCTGCCGCCGGCGTTGCGGCGCCGGTGGCCGGTGCCGGTCTGCGCGCTGGTCCTGGTGGCGGCGGCGCTCGCGCCGCTCGCCGGGTGGGAGGAGGCGTTCGTGCCGTTGGCGGTGGCGCTGCACGCGGTGGCGCTGCTGGAAGCGCGCCGGACGGCGGTGGCGGCGCTGGTGGCCGCGCTTGCGGTGACCGCCGCCGGGGCCGCGGTCGGCTCGCCCTCGTGGGCGGAGGCGGCCTCGGCGTGCGCGTTCGCCTGGCCGGTGCTCGCTCTGGCGTGGACGATCGGGCTCGCCGTACGGGAGCAGCGCGCGTCCGCGGCACAGGCCGTCGCGCGGTCGGCGCAGGCCGCGGCCACGGCGGAACGGCTGCGCATGGCTCGTGACGTGCACGACGTCGTCGCCCACAGCATGGCCCTGATCTCCATGCGGGCCGGCATAGCCAACCACGTCGCCGCCACGCACCCTGAGGAGGCCGGCGAGGCCCTGTCGATCATCGAGGAGACCAGCCGGAAGGCGCTGGCCGACCTGCGCGACCTCCTCGGCCTGCTCCGCGACGCCTCGGGGGATCAAGGCGGCCCGCCGCACCTGCCGGACTCGCTGCGCGAGCTGGTCGCCGCGATCCCGGACGGCGACGTACGGGTGGAGCTCGACGTCGATCCCGGCCTCACGCTCGACGGCGAGGCGGCGCTCGTCGTCCATCGTCTCGTGCAGGAGTCGCTGACCAACGTGCTCAAGCACGCCGGGCCGGGCCGCTGCCGGGTGGCCGTCGGCGTCCGGGCGGCGGGCGGGCTGGTGGTCGAGGTCGTCGACGACGGCCGCGGGGGCGTGCCGCGTCAGGGGGGCCACGGGCTGGCGGGGCTGCGGGAGCGGGTGATCCTGTACGGCGGGACGTTCTCGGCCGGACCCGAGCCCGCGGGCGGCTTCGCCGTCCGGGCGAGGCTGCCGTTGCCCGGCGGCTCCAGGGCGGGCGAGCGATGAGCACGTTGACGGTGCTGGTCGCCGACGACCAGGCGCTGCTGCGCGCCGGGCTGCGCAGGCTGATCGACACCGCCCCCGACCTGGAGACCGTCGGCGAGGCCGGAACAGGGCAGCAGGCCGTGGAGCTGGCCCGCGGCCTGCGTCCCGACCTGGTGCTCATGGACGTCCGCATGCCCGGCCTCGACGGCATCAAGGCCACCGAGCTGATCCGCGCCGACCCGGTGACCGCCGGGACGCGGGTGGTGATGCTGACCACCTTCGATCTCGACGAGTACGTCTACGGGGCGTTGCGGGCCGGAGCCAGCGGCTTCCTGCTGAAGGACACCCGGCCGGGCGACCTGCTGGAGGCGCTGCGCGTGGTGGGGGAGGGCCAGGCGCTGCTGGCCCCGTCGGTCACCACGCGGCTGATCGGGGAGTTCGCCCGGCGCGAGCCCGCCGGGATCCCGGCCCGGCTGGCGGCGGGGCTGACCCGGCTGTCCGGCCGGGAGCGGGAGGTGCTGCTGCTGGTGGCTCGCGGGCTGACCAACCCGCAGATCGCCGAACGGCTCGGCATCGGGCAGGCGACGGTCAAGACCCATGTCCGCAGCCTGCTGGCCAAGCTCGCCGCGCACGACCGGGCGCAACTCGTCATCGCCGCCTACGAGGGCGGCGTCGTCACGGCCGGCGGGCGGGCGCCGTCAGCGGCGGTAGGAGACCTCGGGGAAGGCGGCTGACGGTCCCCGCAGCAACGCCTGCGGACGGCCGCGCAGGGTCTGCTCGAAGAAGGCGAGCGGGTAGGCGCGCTGGAAGGCCAGCGCCCGCGCGGCCGGGATCGTGCCGACGACCTCCTCCAACTGCTCCTTCCCCAGCCCCAGCGGCCCGGCCGACAAGGGGATGAGCAGGACGTCGTCGCCGAAGGAGTTGTGCGCCGCCCCCTTGACGGTCACGTTGAGCCGCCAGCCCCGCAATCCGTCCCAGAAGGTGCGCAACGTCGGGTTGGTGGCCATGCCGCCCTTGCCGTCGGTGTCGACCACCATGTACGGCCGGTCGAGACCGGACTGCGCGACCTTGCCGAAGACGGCGCCGTCCAGGCCGAGCCCGGCCTTGATCCGCGGGTCGGCGTACATGGCGGAGGAGGTGGCCGCGCCGCCGAGGGAGTGCCCGAACATGCCGATCCGTTCGAGGTCGAAGAGCGGCCTGCCGTTCCGTCCGGGCAGTTTGTCCTCCAGGGCGGGCAGGCTGTCCAGGACGAAACGCACGTCGGCCACCCGCACGTCGACCGCCTTGGCGAAGTCGGTCACCTCGGGGCGCGCCTCCACGCGGCCGCCGGGGAACTCCACCACCGCCGCGTCATAGGGATGATCGACGGTGACCACCGCGTAACCCCGGCTGGCCAGCTCCTCGGCGACGCCGGTCCCGTACGCGCGCGAGGCGTTGGCGCCCGGCGAGTACAGGACGACCGGCAGTCTGCCCAGGCTCGTGTCGGCGGGCGCGCCCTCGTGGCCGTCGGTCCTGTCCAGCAGCACCGAGCCCGGCTCCAGGTCGTTCATCTTCAGGTACCGGTCCGCCGCCGCCTTCGGCATCCAGGGGGCGACCGGGTGGGCCTGTGCGTCCCTGGCCGGGTACCACAGGCTGACCATCAGCTCCCGCTTCCTGCCGGAGCCGTTCCAGGGGTCCGGGCGGGACTGGTCGACCAGGTGGACCGAGACGGTCCCCACCGGATGCGGGCCCGTCGGCTTCGGGATCGTCAGGCGCTGCGGCGGGGTGGAGCCGCATCCGGCCAGGGCGAGGGCCAGGGCGGTGATGATGAGTGCACGTTTCACCCTGCTAACGCTGCCGGTCGGGTACGGCGGCCACCTCTGGCGCGAGGAGGACATCCGGCTCAACCCAGGAGGGTAGAGCTCGCCGGAGATCCCCTTCAGGGATGACCGAACCACCGGGCGGCCGCGGACGCAACCGCTACAGATCGCTCAACGCGGACAGAACCCGTCCGATCCAGGCGAACAACCGCAGGACCTGTCGGAAGGGCCAGACCGCCACCCAGAAGACCAGTTCGAGCCACCGGAACGGGCCGAGGAGCCAGGCCAGGACCAGCGCGACCTCGTCCGGGTCCAGCGACCGCAGAACCCAGCCCCCACTGGACGGCCAGGTCGCCCAGCAGCCGGCGCATCCCGCCTTCCGACCGGACGTGCCGCGCCAGACACGCGGGCCGGCGCGCGCACACGTCGGGCAACGAGGTGTCGAGGGGGATCGCCGGCCGCTCGGGCTGGGGCTCGGGCGGCACGGACGCCTCGGACGGGCCTTCTCTGCGGCTGAGCGGATGCAGAGCGTCGTTCATCCGCCCTGATCTGCCAGTGCCTCCTGGTGATCCACTGGTGATCACCAGTCGAGCCCGGGTGCCCGCGGGTCATGGAGCACTCACTGGAAGGCGACCGACTCGATCCGGAGAGGCCGCGCGAAGTTGATGCGGCGGCCTGGTGACACGACCTCTGCCGGCTCACCGTCGCAGTCCTGGTTGGTGTAGAGCGAGGCGATCCTCTGGCTGCGGTTCCCGGCCGATCGGGCTCGGAACGCTGCGTCGACGGTCACGCAGCCTGCTTCTTCGGGGGCCGGCACCGGCTGTACCTGGCCGGTCTGGTTGAGGCCGGACCACAGGTTCAGAGCATCGGCGGCTCGGGTGGCGGAGGCACCGGGGGCGGCGCCGGCGAGGAGGGCTCCGGTCGCGAAGGCGGCGGCAGCGAGAGCGGACAGACGCATCAGGGGATCTCCTTCGGTGGACAGCGAGACAACAAAATGTTACGCAAAGTAGTTGAATCATTACAGTGCGATATCTCTTACCGTCTGCTCCCCTAATGGCATCCGAAGGATTTGACGCATTAGATCACGTACGGCTATAACTAACGCATCATTCCTAACAGAAGGCATTAGTGATGACGTACCCCCTGGTAGCCCGCACCGCCCATCGCACACTCGACGTCGACGGCGTCCGGGTCTTCTACCGCGAGTCACTGCCCGAACGAGCCGACGCGCCGGTGCTGCTGCTCCTGCACGGCTTCCCGTCGGCCTCGCACCAGTTCCGCCGCCTCATCGACGTGCTGGGCGCCCGCTACCTGGTGATCGCCCCCGACTACCCCGGATTCGGCCACACCGAGGCCCCGGCCGGCTTCACCTACTCCTTCGACCGGCTCGCCGACGTCACCGAGGGCTTCGTCCGGCGGCTCGGCCTGACCCGCTTCGTGATGTACGTCTTCGACTTCGGCGCCCCCGTCGGCTTCCGGCTCGCCGAACGGCACCCCGAGTGGATCGCCGGCCTGGTGGTGCAGAACGGCAACGCCTACACCGAGGGCCTGTCGGACGGAGCCCGCGACTTCGTCGCCCTGCGCCCCGAGACCCCCGGCGCCGAGGACGCCATCCGCGACCTGCTCACCCTGCCCGGCACACGCGGCCAGTACGAGACCGGCGTCACCGACCCCGAGCTGATCGCCCCCGAGGGCTGGACCCTCGACCAGCACTTCCTCGACCTGCCGGGCCGCAAGGAGGCCCAGGTGTCCCTGGCGTTCGACTACCACTCCAACGTGGAGCGCTACGACCAGTGGCAGGCCTGGCTGCGCAAGCACACCCCGCCCACCCTCATCACCTGGGGTGTCAACGACCCGTTCTTCCCCGAGCCCGGCGCCCGCGCCTACCTGCGCGACCTGCCCGACGCCGAGATCCACCTGCTGGACACCGGCCACTTCGCCCTGGAGGACCACCTGCCCCACATCGCCCCGCTCATCGCCGACTTCCTGGACCGTGTGTGGGGCTGACCGGGCGGCGTCCCGCGGTGGGGCCGGCGGTGCTGTTCACGGTGGCGTTGACCACGATCACCACCGAGACGCTGCCGATGGGTCTGCTGCCGCAGATGAGCCACGGCCTCGGAGCCTCGCAGGACCTGATCGGCTGGCTGGTGGGCGGCTACTCACTGATCATCATCGCGGTGACCATGCCCCTCGCGACGGTGACCGCACGGCTGGACCGCCGCCGGCTGCTGGTGTTGATCATGGGGTTGTTCGCCGTGGGCAACGCGCTGCTGGCCGTCGCCCCGAACTATCCCATCGCCCTGCTGGCCCGCCTGGTGACCGCCTCCGGGCACGGGGTGCTGTGGTCGGCCATGGCCGGGTACGCCGCCTCCCTGGTCACCCCCGACAAGGCGGGACGGGCGGTGGCCGTGGTGTTCGCCGGCAACTCGGCCGCGCTGACCGCGGGCGTGCCGCTGGGCACGCTCCTGGGCCAGGCGGCCGGATGGCGCACCGGCTTCGCGGTCCTGAGCGGCCTGTCGGTCCTGCTCATGGTCGCCGCGAGGACCCTGCTCCCCGGACGGTCCGCGTCCCCCGCCCCCAGCGGGCTGCGGGGAGCACTGCGGCTGCCCTCGGTACGGATCGTCACGGCGGCCACGGCCCTGGTCATGCTGGGGCAGTTCACCCTCCACACCTACCTGGTGCCCTACCTCGGCGACGCCGATCAGAGCGGCACGGCCACCACGGCCGCGCTGTTCGTCTTCGGCGCCGCCGGAATCCTGGGAGTCTGGGCCGCCGGCCTGCTGGCCGACCGGGGAACCGGCCGCTACCTGCTGGTCACGCTCGCCCTGCACGCGAGCGCCGTCGCGGTGCTGCCGGCCACCGGCGGGGCGGTCACCATCGCCGCGATCGCCGTGTGGGGCCTGGCGTACGCGGCCCTGCCGACCCTGCTCCAGACCTTCGCGCTGAAGACGGCGCCGCACGCCGTCCCGGCCGCCTCCACGCTGTTCATCATCGCCTTCAACGTCGGCATCACCGCCGGCTCGGCGCTCGGCGGCCAGACCCTGAGGCACCTGGGCCCGGGGCCGCTGCCGGTCGCGGCCGTGCTCCCGGTCCTGGCCGCCGCGGTCACCGTCGCCGTGGGACTCCGCCGGGCGCGCAGGACACCTCACCTGGCGGTCGTCCGTCCCGGTGCGTGACCGAGGACGGACACGGTCGCCACCGGCGCACCCTCCACCCTCGGGGGATGGTCGCTCCAGCGGGCTCCCGCCGTCCGGTCAGCGCAGGGTCCGGAAGAACGCCCGGAGGTCGGCGATCAGCAGGTCGGGGGTCTCCAGCGCGGCGAAGTGGCCGCCCCGCTCGAACTCCGTCCAGCGCACCACGTTGTGCGCCTGGTCGGCCAGCGGGCGGACCGAGAAGTCCGTGGGGGAGAGCGCGACCGCGGTCGGCACCGTCCCGCGCGCCTTCGGGGCCCACATGCTGAAGTCGTTGAAGCGTTCGTAGTAGGTGTGGGCCGCCGAGCCCGCGGTGCCGGTGAACCAGTAGATGCTCACGTCGGCGAGGATCCGGTCCCGGTCCACCGCGTCCTCGGGGAGTTCGGCGGCCGGGTCCGTCCAGTCCTTGAACTTCTCCACGATCCAGGCGAGCTGGCCGGCGGGGGAGTCGTGCAGCGCGGCCGCGACCGTCTGCGGGCGCGTGCCCTGGACCTGCATGTACGCGCCCAGCTTCGCCTGCCACTCCTGCATCCCGGCCAGCCGCGCGCGCTCGGCGTCGCTCAGCGAGCCCATGACCGCCGCATCGCCGCCGGGGAACGTGAGCAGGCCGTTGACGTGCACGCCGATGACATCGTCGGGCGCGGCGCGTCCCACCAGCGGGGCGATGAACGCGCCGACGTCGCCGCCCTGCACGCCGTACCGGTCGTGGCCGAGCCTGGACATCAGCTCCGCCATCGCCGCGGCGGTGCGGCCGTCCGTCCAGCCGGTGCCGGGCAGCGGGCCGGAGAAGCCGTAGCCCGGCAGCGACGGGACCACCAGGTGGAAGGCGTCGGTGGCCTCGCCGCCGTGGGCCACCGGGTCGGTGAGCGGGCCGATCAGGTCGAGGAACTCGACGACCGAGCCGGGCCAGCCGTGCAGCAGCAGGAGTGGGACGGCGTCGGGCTCGGCGGAGCGTACGTGCAGGAAGTGCACCTGCGTGCCGTCCACGACGGTGGTGAACTGCGGGTACGCGTTGAGCGCCGCCTCCTGGGCGCGCCAGTCGAAGCCGTCGGCCCAGTACGCGGCCAGCTCCCGCAGGTAGCCGGTCGGCACGCCGCGCTCCCAGCCGGTGCCGGGCACCTCGGGGGCCCAGCGGGTACGGCGCAGCCGTTCGTGCAGGTCGTCGAGGTCGGCCTGCGGGACATCGACGCGGTAGGGCTGGATGTCGTTCGTCATGTCCGTGACGGTATTGGGCATTGGTGTCAGCTTCGGGCACCAATGGCGGCCACAATGGTGCCCATGTTGGAGACCTCCGCCCGGCTGCTGCGCCTGCTGTCACTCCTTCAGGCGCGCACGGACTGGACCGGCGCCGAACTCGCCGGCCGGCTGCGCGTCGGCCTGCGTACCGTGCGGCGCGACGTCGAACGGCTGCGCGAACTCGGCTATCCGGTGGACGCCACCCCGGGGGTGGCCGGCGGGTACCGGCTCGGGGTGGGGGCCGCGCTGCCGCCGCTGCTGCTCGACGACGAGGAGGCCGTGGCGGTGGCGATCAGCCTGCGTACGGCCGCGACCGGCAGCGTCGCCGGCCTGGAGGAGGGGGCGGTGCGGGCGCTGGCCAAGCTCCAGCAGCTCCTGCCCTCCCGGTTGCGGCACCGGGTGGAGGCGTTCCGCGCGGCGACCGTCGCGCTGCCCGGGGCGGCCGGTCCGGAGGTCGGCGCCGACCTGCTGGCCGCGATCGCCGCCGCGTGCCGCGACCTGCGCCGGGTGCGGCTGCGCCACCGGGGGCGCGACGGCGTCACCGTACGCGAGGTCGAGCCGCACCGGCTGGTGCACACGCCGCGCCGCTGGTACCTGGTGGCGTGGGACGTGGCCAAGGACGACTGGCGTACCTTCCGGGTCGACCGGATCGAGGAGCCGCTCGGGCCACCGGGGGCGCGCTTCACGCCGCGCCTGCCGCCGGAGGAGGACGTGGCCGCCCACGTCTCGCACGCCATCACCTCGGCGCCGTACGCGTACCAGGCCCGCGTTCTCTTCCACGCGCCGCTGGAGGCGGTGGCGCCGCGCACGTCACCCGCCGCCGGCCGGCTGGAGCCCGTGGACGCGCGCACCTGCCTCTTCACGGCCGGCTCGAACTCGCTGCACGAGCTGGCGGTGCACGTGGCGGCGAAGGGGTTCGACTTCGAGGTGCTGGAACCGCCGGAGCTGGTCCCGGTGCTGCGCGAGGTCCGCGACCGCCTCGACCGGGCCGTATCAAGGGGAACCAGAAGATGGAGGTGATCGAGCGCGACCTGCTCGTCGACGGCGCCGGCGCAGGAGCTCGGGACTGACGTTGTCGCGGCCCGATGTGCGGGCGGCGAGGCCGAGGCCGGGTCACGGCTCCAGGGCCTGGCGGGCGCGCAGGGCGCGCAGCTTGTGACGGTTTCCGCAGCGTTCCATCGCGCACCAGCGGCGGGCGCCGGGCCGGGACGTGTCGACGAACACCAGCGGGCAGTTGTCGCCGGCGCACTCGCGGATGCGTCCGGCGAACGGCCCGGACAGCAGCTCGATCGTCTCCCGAGCCAGGGCCGACAGCGCCTGGGTGGCCCGCACCGGCGGCGCCCATCCGGCGGTGATGCCGTCGTCGGCCAGTTCGGGGACCGGTGGCGCCGCGCTCGCGGCCCGGTTGATGGTGGCGACCGCCTCCTTGGGAAGCGGGCGACCGGCCGCCCGGGCGTGGGCCGCGTCCCAGATCGCCTGGCGCAGGATCTTGGCCGCCGTCAGCTCGCCGGCGGTCACGGTGGCCGTCATGACCACCGCCAGTGGCGGCTGGGCCAGCCATTCGGCCAGGTCGGCGGGCTCGTGGAGGCTCTCGAAGATCGCGTATCGGCCCTCGCCGCCCGTGTGGGCGAAGTCGAGGCAGACGGCGCCGGCGTCGAACCGGAACGACCCGCCCTTGGGGTCGTGCAGGATCCGCCCGGTTGCGTTCAGTCGCATGACACCACTATAACTGGTGTCGCAACGAAACCCCTATAACCGGTTTCAAGATTCGAGGAGAGCGCACATGGGCGTACGGCACATCAACCCCGGGGGGCTCCATCGCAGCCCGGCCTTCAGCCAGGCCGTCGTGGTCGAACAGCCCGCCAAGACCATCTACATCGGCGGGCAGAACGGCGTCGGCGCCGACGGCAAGGTCGTCGGGCCCACGGTCGGCGACCAGGCCAGGCAGATCTTCCGCAACCTGGTGACGATCCTGGAGAGCGAGGGCGCTAGCCTGGCGAACATCGTGCACTGGCGCATCGCCGTGCTCGACGGTCACACCTTCGACGAGGGGGTGGCCGCCTTCCAGGAGGTGTGGAACCGGGCCGACCCGCCGCCCGCCATCACCGTCCACGTCGTGGCCGGCCTGGGCCCCGGGTTCCTCGTGGAGGTCGACGCCGTCGCCGTCGTGTGACGCCCTCGAAGGCGGGCCCGGTTCGCCGCCGGGCGCGACTCGGCGGACATTCCTCGCCGCCTCCGCGCCCACTGACGGCCGCACCTCACGAAGTCACGGTCCGCCGGACCGTCAACGAGATCTCGGATCATGGCGCACCACCGCCCGTGAGCGGCGTCCGACCGCCCGCCATGGAGTCCGACCTCCGCCTCGGGGCCGAGGGGCTGCAACGGTTGGTCAACGGCCACCTCCTCACCTTCGCCGGGTTCCTGCTGCCGGCCGGCCGGCCTCTACGGACGCAGGCGCACGTTCGTCGCCGCGCCGGCGTTCCGGGTCTGCGCCGCGGTCGTCATCGCCGGAGCGGTGGCCGTGCTCGCTCTGCCGAACACCTCGAAGGAACGCGCCTGACCCGCGTCCGTCGTCGGGCCCCGCTCACACAAGGCCCGTGAGCAGGGCGTCAAGACCCGCCTTCACGACGGACGCCGCACGCCCCCGGTGGGTGATCAGGTTGGCCGCGATCGGCGCGAGCAGGGCGTCGGCGAGGAACCCCGCGTCGGCCTCCGGCTTGATCCGTGCGATCAGCACGACCAGGTGCTGGTGGTACGCCTCGTAGGCGCCGCCGAAACGCGCGAACTCCCCGGCGGTCTCGGCCATCAGCAGCAGGTCGAGCTGGGCGAAGGTGCGATCGGTCAGCGCGTGCAGGAAGGCGCGGACCCGCTCGATCTCCGGCGCCCCGGGCCCCAGAGGGGGAGGGCCGGTCAGGAACGCCTGCTGGAACTCGCGCTCCTTCTCGTCGATGAGCGCGTACGCCAGCCCCGACCTGTCGCCGAACCGCCGGTACAGCGTGCCGATCCCGACGCCCGAGGCGGCCGCGACGTCGGCCATGGCCAGCCCCTTCATGCCCTCGGTGGCGACGATCTCCGCGGCCGCGGCAAGGATCTTCGCTCGGTTCCTGGCGGCATCGGCCCGCTCCTGTGGCACGTGTTCACCTTATCGGGCTGGAAAGCGGAACGCGTTCCGGATACTCTCAACCGGAATCGGTTCCGGATAGTGGAGGACAGATGCTCAACGGCAAGAGCGCACTCGTCACCGGAGGCAGCAGGGGCATCGGCGCGGCCATCGCGCGCAGCCTGGCCGCGGCGGGCGCCGATGTGGCGATCACCTATGCGACGGCGGCGAGCCGGGCGGAGGGCGTGGTCCAGGAGATCGAGGCGCTCGGCCGCCGCGGCCTGGCCATGGCCGCCGACGCCGCCGACGCCGAGGCGCTCCAGGCGGCCGCCCGTCACATGCGGGCCGGCGGACGGATCGTGAACATCGGCAGCAGCCTGGCCGAACGCGTCCCCTACCCCGGCTGGACCCTGTACTCGATGAGCAAGTCCGCACTGATCGGCCTCACCAAGGGCCTCGCCCGTGATCTCGGCCCCCGCGACATCACGGCCAACCTCGTCCACCCCGGCTCCACCGACACCGAGATGAACCCCGCCGACGGCCCCGACGCCGACGCCGAACGCGCCTACACCGCCCTCGGCCGCTACGGCACCCCGGACGACGTCGCCGCCACCGTCCTCCATCTGGCGGGCCCCGCCGGCCGTACCATCACCGGCACGTCCATCACCGTCGACGCCGGGACGACGGCCTGACACCCCGGCACGCGGAGGTCGCGCGCTGGTCGCCTCAGGGCAAGCGGACGGCTGGGCGCTGACGGTACGTCAAGAGGTCCATCCCGAGGACTTCTGTCAGCTCCGGACACTTCGGCAGAACCCTGGGTCGTGGCCGGCCGGACACGTCGTCGCCACTGCCGGTCTTCACCGGACCGCGGTGAGGGCCGGCGGCCCGGCGTAGGCAGGCGGAGCCGGCGCGACACCCGCTCCCAACGCGCCCCCAACGCCCGCCCAACACCCCCTCCTTAGCGTCTGTCCCCAAGACGATCAGGAGGTGACGGCATGCCCGCAGCGAAGGTCGCCGCACGCCGGCGGGGCTCGGCCCGGACAATGTCGTGGCGTGCCGCCGTCGCGGTGGCGGTGATCGCCGGCCTGGCCGGGTGCGGGGAAGGGGCGGACGCGCGGCCGGTCGCCAAGCCGGGGGCCCCGACGGCGCCGATCACCCCCGCGGACGAGGTGACGCTGAGCTGGGCCGAGTCCCTGCTCGTCCGCGACTGCATGCGGGACGCGGGGTTCGAGTACTGGGTGGAACGGCCGGCCGACCAGGACGGGCTGCTCCCGGTCGGGTTCGTGCTCGACGACGTGGAGTGGGCGCGGCGCAACGGGTACGGCACGCGGGCGCGGAACGCCGCCGTCGCGGCGCGGAAGCGCAGCCGGAACGTCGCCTACGTCAACGGCTTGCCCGCCGCCCGCCGCATCGCCTACCGGGAGGCTCTGAACGGCGGAGCGGGGAACGAAGTGCTCAGCGTGAAGCTGCCCGACGGCCGCACGATCAACAACTCGCTCGGCGGATGCTCCGCCTCCAGCATCGCGCGGCTCTACGGGGACCGGGCCACCTGGTTCCGCGTCGACCGGCTGGCCATGAACATCACGCCGCTGGTGATGGGGCGACTGGTGAAGGACGCGCGGTACACGGCGGGGGTGAAGGCCTGGTCGGCGTGCATGCGCGAGCGCGGGCACGACTACGCCACACCGCCCGCCGCGCACCTGGCCGCTCCCGGGCTGAGCGTCGGTATGACGGCCGAGCGTGCCCACGCGACCGAGGTCGAGCTCGCGGTCGACGAGGCGACCTGCGCGCGCCGTACTGATCTGCGGGCCACCATGCGCGCCCTCGGCCGGGAGTACCGGCCCAAGATCGGCGCACGGTACGCCGCTGAGCTGGACCTCTACGACCGCATGCGCGGTGAGGCGCTCGCACGCGCCAGGAAGATCACCCGCGCCGAGCGGTGATCACCACTAAGACTCCGCGGCGCTGGGCCGCGGTAGGCACAACACAAGGAGAAAACCGATGCGCTTGACGCGTCTGGCGGCGGCCGCCGTGACCCTTACCGCCGCTCTGTCGACGACCGGCCCCGCCTGGGCCTCGGAGGCGAGCACGTCGCAGCTCGCCGGCTGCTCCAGCGTCCGGGACGGGTGGAGCAACGGCAACGTCTTCGCCTTCACCCAGCCCAACTGCGGCGGGACCATGCTCGGCTACGCGGGGGGCAACGATTCCAACTGGGACGCGGCCGGCGGGGGCTTCGTCAATGCCGCCAACAGGGCCGTGTCCGTCCTCAACGACGGCGCCACCGATTCCAGCGGACTCACCGTGGTCGCGTTCTACGACAAGATCAACTATGACTACGTGTACGGCTACCGCTGCCTCGACAGGGGTGACTGGGTCCCCGACCTGTCGGGGCTGGTCTACTACCGGGCGGACCACCTCACGCCCGCCCTGGTGAAGAACACGATCTCGTCCCACCTGTGGGTGACGCGCGGTCAGTGCGCCGACGCGTCCATGATGGGCTGAGAGCTCGACCCGCGAGAGCCGGGACGTGCCGGGGCCGTTCCGGCTCTCTTCTTGATCACGCATCAGCTGTTTCCGACATACTTCGTGGAATGGACTTCGGGGTGCTTGGCCCAGTGACGGTTCAGGGCCGTCCGATGGCGTCGGGCAAGCAGATGATCTTATTGGCGTCGTTGCTGTGTCACGCCAACGAGGCGGTTACGGGCGACGCCCTGACGGACGCGGCGTGGCCGCTCGCGCCGCCGTCGCCGAGCACCTTCCGCTGGCACCTGCATCGCCTGCGTGGCGTCGTCGGAGAACGGCTGCTCCGCAGGGGCGACAGCCACCTGCTGGCGGTGGAGGACGGCGAACTGGACGTCGCCCGTTTCGAGGAGCTGGTACGGCGCGCAGCAGCCGAGCCGCCCGAGCGCGCGTTGCCGCTGCTGGACAGCGCCATGGCCCTGTGGCGGGGCGAGCCCTACGAGGGGCTGCTCGATTTGGCGGTCGTCCGGGCGGAGGCCGCCCGGCTGGCGGAAGCCCGGCTGCTGGCCGTCGAGGCACGCGCACGTGTGCTGATGGAGCTCGGGCGCCCGGCCGAATGCGTGAGCGACCTGGCCGCCGCCGTGTCCGCCCATCCGCTGCGCGAATCGCTCGTCGAGTTACGGCTGCGGGCCCTGGCCGCCACCGGACGCCGTGGAGAGGCCCTTCGCATGTTCGACCGGACGCGCCGGCGCCTGCGGGACGAACTCGGCGTCGACCCCTCCGGCCCGCTGCGCCGCCTGCATGAGGACCTGCTCCACCACGATCCCGCGCCCCGGCTCCTGCCACCGGACATCCACGCCTTCACCGGCCGTACGGCGGAGCTGGCCGTCCTGGACGGCCTCCTGGACCGCCCCTGCGGCGTCGCCGTGATCAGCGGGGTCGGCGGAGTGGGCAAATCCGGGCTCGCCCTGCATTGGGCGCATCGCTCCCGTGACCGGTTCCCCGACGGGCAGCTCTACGCCAATCTCGGCGAGGACACCCCCGTCGAGGTGCTGAGCCGGTTCCTGCATGCCCTCGGAGCCGCGGTCGTCCCCGTCGAGCAGCACGCTCAGATCGCGCTCTATCGTCAGATGCTCGCGCACCGGAGGGTGCTGGTCATCCTCGACAACGCGCCGGACTCCGCTCGGGCGAGACCGCTGCTGCCCGGCGCGCCCGGGTGCGTGACGGTGGTCACCGGGCGGAGCAGGTTCGAAAGCCTGGTGGCCGACGTGGGCGCCCTGCCGGTGCGGCTTGAGGAGATGCCTCTCGCCGACGCGGCGCTGCTGCTGTCCCGGATCGCCCGCATCGAGGTGTCCAAGGCGGCGCCGCTGGCCGAGCTGTGCGCCCAGCTCCCGCTGGCTCTGCGGGTGGCCGGAGCCAGGCTGCTGACCAGGCCGGGCTGGGGCGTCGAGACCCTGGCCGCCCGGCTGGCCGGTGAGCGTCGATTGAACGAGTTGCGCGCCGGTGAGCTGGACGTGCGGGCCACGCTGGAGGCCGGGTACGACGATTTGCCACCCGCCGAACGCACCCTGTTCGAACGGCTGGGGCTGCTGCGGGTGCCCACCTTCACCGCCTGGATGGGCGCCGCCCTTCTCGACGTGCCCGTGGCCGTCGCCGGTGACCTCCTGGAACGGCTGGCAGAGCGCCAGCTCCTGCAGCCGGACGGGTTCGACGGCGCCGGCCAGGAGCGTTATCGGTGCCATGACCTGATCCGGCTGCTGGCTCGTGAGCGCGCCGGAACCGGATCCGCGCAGGACACGATCGTGCGGCGATTCCTGTCCTGTCTGCTCTGGCTGTCACGGGAGGCGTACCTGCGCGAATACCGGGGCAGGTTCCGCCTCATCGAGAGCGACAGCCCGCTGTGGCAACCCAGCGGTGAGGTGGTGCCGGCCGACCCGATGTCCTGGATGGCCGCCGAGCGCGCCACCTTGTCGGCCGGCGTCCGCCAGGCCGCCGACCTCGGCCAGGCGAATCTCAGCTGGGGCCTGGCGCTGGCCGCCGTGCGGTTGTACGAGATCCACGGCCACCTCCTCGACTGGGTGCAGAGCTCGCAGGTGGCGTTGCGGTCCTGCCTGGACAACGGCGACGACCGTGGCGCGGCGGTGATGACCATGTCGCTCGGGACGGTCGCGGTGTTCCAGAAGCACCACGCCCAAGGGGTCACCCTGCTGACCCAGGCGCTGCCGTCGCTGGACGACGACGCCTTCCGGGCGCTGACACTCAGCAACCTCGCCATCGCCGAGCTGGCCCTGGGGCAGACCGAGGACGCGATCACCCACCTCACGGCAGCCGCAGAGCTGGCCCGCGCGGCGGGCGACGAGGTCATCGAGGCCGTCGCCCTCGCGCGCCTGGCCTTCCACCACGACGATCCGCGCCCGCTCCTGGACCGGGCCGGTGACCTCGCCGCAGGTCATCGGCGGGTGTCGCTGATGGTCCTGCTCTGCGATCTCCGCGTTACGCTGCGAACCCGCTGCCACACGCACGCGGACGTGCTGTCGAACCGCCTTCTGGCCGAGGTCCGGCTCTACGGTGATCGGGTGCTGGAACGGGAGGCACTGTGCCTGCGCGCCGACAGCCTCACAGCGCTGGGCCGTGCCGGTGAGGCCGCCGACTGCCTGCGCCGCGCCCACGAACTGGCCCTCGCCCAGCACGTCCTCCCCGAGGCCCGGCGGATCGCAGGACTCCTGGCAGGAGCGGGGTGAGGTCAGCCGACAGTGCACTTGAGGCTGTGCGGAACTTCTCGCCGTCGAGGGGGCCGCCGGTGCCGCAGCGTGACGGCCTCGGCGAGACGATCGCTTACCTGCCGGACGGCGACTCTTGGTCAACCGGCGGGTACGCCCGGTGGCGACAGTCCGGGACGCCTGGGGGAGCACTCATGACCACGATCACCTTCGACCACACAGCCACCGGCTACACCCTGGCCCAGGCCCGCCGCCTGGCCCACGCCGCCGCCCTGGCCTACAAGGACGAGCCCGAGGTCCGGGCCACCGTCAACAGCTGGGGCTTCGACCGCGTCAGGAGCTTCCGCGTGCCGCACGCCGCGCCGTTCCCGTTGGAGGACACCCAGGCGTATGTCGCCGCCGGCGACCACATGATCATCGTCGCCTTCCGCGGCACCCAGCCCGAGGAACTGCGCGACTGGCTCTCGGACGCCGACACCCTGCTCACCCCGTACACCGCCGCCGACGGCAACATCCACGCCGGCTTCTACCGCGCCCTGGACGTCGTGCACCCCGCCCTGCTGCGGACCCTGGAGGAATGGCACACCCCCGGCCACTCCCTCTGGTTCACCGGGCACAGCCTCGGCGGCGCGCTGGCCATGCTCGCCGCCGCCCGTACCCACTTCGAAGACCCCACGCTGCTGGCCGACGGCGTCTACACCTACGGCCAGCCCCGCACCTGCTGCCCCAAGCTCGCCGCCGCCTACGACCAGGCCTTCCGCGGCCGCACCTTCCGCTTCGTGAACAACAACGACATCGTCGCCCAGCTCCCGCCCGCCCCGCTGTTCGGCCACGTCGACGAAGAACGCTACTTCGACGCCCACGGCAAGCTGCACGACAAGATGCCCCCGGTGGCGGGCCTGCTCGACCGGCTCGGCGGCGCCACCGCCGACCTGCTGGCCCCGGGCACCGACGGCATCCGCGACCACTTCATCAACGCCTACCTGACCAGGTTCGACGCCGCGGACCGGGAGGCGGCCTCAGGCCGGAAGCGCAAGACTCCCCTGCTGTCGGATTGAGCCCGTCAGCAGGGGAGTGGCTCGTGACGTACGCCAGGCGCCACCGAGCCTGCGGGTCAGCCGTGCCGGTGGGCCGTGGTCGATGTGCTCGCAGCGAGGCCTTCGGCCAGCAGCCACAGGGCGAAGACGACGGTCTGCAGGCCCAGTGGCGCGTTCATGGCCAGGTAGAGCGGAGTGACCACGTCGGTCAGGCCGAGCAGCACCAAGAAGCTCGCCGACATGGCCAGGGCGATTCCCAGGAATCCCCACCCGGACAACCATCGAGGGACGGATCTCGACCGCCACAGAATGCGGAACAACAGGAGATCTCCGAGGCCCAGCGAGATGATCAATGCGACGTGGTTGACCAGGTCGCGTGCCGTCCGAAGCAACTCGTCCAGGAGCTCAAGGTCGGCCGCGTCCGAGGCGGCGGCCCGGGTGAACGCATGGCCCAGCACGAGGAACAAAGGCAGGATGATCACGCCCAAGAAGTGGAACGTCGCTGCGATCAGCCTGAACCCCAGGAAGCCCAGACTGAGCGTTTCGTTCTCCGCTCTCAACGCCGGATAAAGGCAGAGCGCGAACCCGACATAGGCGGGGATCATGATGGCCTGGGCGACCGCGCCGACGACGACCTGGCTCTCGTGCTCGGAAATGAGAGCGAGATGGCGTGGCTCCTCGATGACGGGAACGATGCTCAGCGCTCCGGCGATCATGCCGACGATGACCAGTGTTCCCGCAATCGCGGTTGCCCGCCTGTTTGTGTGCACGATGTTCGTCCTGTGATGTCGTGGTGACGCCGGCCGGGGTCAGCCTGTGGGCAGGTCCATGCGGAGGAACTCGGTGATGCGGAACAGCTTCGGTGGGCGTGCCACCTCGTCGGGAAGGGCCCGGAACGCCTCCTCCTTCCCGACGAGGCGTGGGGCGGTGAGTTCCACCTCTCGCCCGTCGACCCGGAGCCGCGCGCCTCTGGCCGCCAGGACATTCCGCACCCAGTCGGCGCGCGATCCGTACACCAGGACGAACAGGTAGCCGCCCTCGACGGGATGCGCATCGAGCGGCGTGCGGTACGTGGCGCCGGACGTGCGACCGACGTGAATCAGGACGGGCCATTTCCCGCCGGCTATCGCGCGGGGGTTGAAGACCCTTTTGTTCACCTGCCCCCACCACCTCGGCATCGGCATCGAAATCCCCTTTCCGGTGGACGCGAACCCAGACAGCCTTACGCCAGTAAGGCTGCTTACGGGTGTAAGGTTGGCTTACGCTCGTAAGGCTGTCAACCCGCTCACACTCCGGAGCCGTCGTGCCGCCACCACCGCAACCGCTCAGCAGAGGCCTCGTGCTGGAAGCCGCGATCCGGGTCGCGGATCGCGGCGGCGTGGAGGCGATCACGATGCGCCGGGTGGCACAGGAACTGGGCGTGGAGGCGATGTCGCTCTACCACCACGTGCCGAACAAGGACGCCATCCTCGACGGCGTGGTCGACACGGTGTTCGCGGCGATCGAGCTGCCCGCGGCCGAACGCGGCGATTGGCGCGATGCGATCCGTACGCGTGCCTTCTCCGCACGCGCGGTCCTGTCGCAGCACAGCTGGGCTCTCGGGCTCATGGACTCCCGGCGCGATCCGGGACCGGCGACGCTGCGCCATCACGACGCCGTCCTGGGCGTCCTGCGGGAGGTGGGGTTCACGCTGGCGATGGCCGCGCACGCCGTCTCGCTCGTCGACAGCTACGTCTACGGGTTCGTCCTGCAGGAGGCGAGCCTGCCGGTGACGACGCCGGACGATGTCGAGGAAGTGGCCGGCGGCATCCTGCGGCGGCTGCCGGCGGAGGAGCTGCCGTACCTCGCCGAGATGATCCGCGACCACGCCCTGCGTCCGGGCTACGACTACACCGGCGAGTTCGGCTACGGCCTCGACCTGATCCTGGACGCCCTCGAAGCCCGGAGGGCCCCTCACCCGGGTGCACGCGACACGGCGTGCGCGGAAGGATCCACGATGTGAGACCCGGGGGGCGGCGGTCGAGGGCTTCGGAGCGGCCGGTGCCGCGGAGCACGGTGGGATCCGTCCTCCGCGGCCCTGCGGACCTGGGGCCCTTCGGTCAGTTGTTGGCGATGAAGTCGGCGACCAGCCGGTTGAACTCGTCGGCGTGCTCGATCATCGCCCAGTGCCCGCAGCGGTTGAGCAGCACCAGCCGGCTGTTCGGGATGTTGGCCAGCAGGTACAGCGAGGTCTCGAACGACACGACGCGGTCGTCGCGGCCGTGGATGAGCAGGGTCGGCACCTGGATCGAGGGCAGCAGGTCGGGCTTGACCCACTTCGGCAGCGGGGCGCCCTTCGGCAGGCCGTCCACGTAGTTGCGCAGATGGTCGGGGCGGGCGAGGGCGGCGTCCGAGCGCGCCTGGCACAGTTCGGGGGTGGCGAACCGGGCCTTGTCGTAGACCATGATCTCGACGAGCCGGCGCATGTTCTCCGGGCTCGCGTCCCGGTAGGCCTCGATCAGCACCTTCAGGCCCTCGGACGGGCCGTCGCCGGCGCCGAAGAGCGTGGGGATCCGGCCGACCGGCGGGCCCATGGTGATCAGGTGCGAGATGCGATCGGGGTGCTCGGTGGCCAGCCGCAGCGAGGTCTGCCCGCCCATCGAGTTGCCGACGAACGCGGCCTTGTCGATGCCGAGGGCGTCCAGGAACTGGATCGCCGCCTCCACGTGGTCGAGCCGGTCGACGGTCGCCGGGTCCGACTCGCCCCAGCCGGGCATGTCGACGGCGTACACGTGGAAGTGCTCGGCCAGCGCCTCGATGTTGCCGGCGAAGTTGCTCCAGCCCGTCGCTCCCGGTCCGCTGCCGTGCAGCAGCACGACCGGATGGCCGGAGCCGGCCTCGTAGTAGCGCAGCTCCCAGTCGGCGGTGCGGACGGTGCGCGCGATGTCCTTGGCGTCGAGTGCCATCAGTGGTCCTCCCCGTTCGGTGTGGGCGCGTCGGCCAGCAGCCCGGCGACGACGCCCGGGGGACGGTGGCCCCAGCTGTGCAGCTTGTCGAGCGTCTTCACCTCCCACGTCTCGTCGTCGATGATCAGCCCGCCCCAGCCGTACTCGACGCTGAAGCCCGAGGGGGTGAAGACGTAGAAGCTGAACATGTGGTCGTTCGGGTGCATCCCGAGGGTCATCTCGAACGGCTGCCCGGCGTCCATGCAGCGGTCGTAGGCCAGGCCGACGTCGCGGATGTCGGTCACCTCGACCATGAAGTGGTGGCTCTTCTTCGGCGAGGGCAGCTCGCCGAAGGCCACGGTGTGGTGGCGGCCGTTGCAGTGCAGGAAGATCAGGTCGGCGACCACGCCGGGGGCCAGCTCCTCGACGATGATGTCGCTGATCTTGAAGCCGAGCAGGTCGATGTAGAAGTGCAGGTAGGTCTCGCGCGCGACGCCGTGCGCCAGGAGGACCTGGTGGCCCGCGCCGCCGGCGCCCGTCACGAACCCGCCGAGCAGCTTCGCCGACTCGAACGGCGTGGCGGCGTCGGCCAGCCCGGTGACCAGCTCGACCCGGTTGCCCATGGGGTCGGCGGTGACGAGGACGCGCTCCACCTTGCGGGCCGCGGCCAGGGCGTCGTCGCCCTCGGTGACCTCGACGCCGGCCGCGCGCAGCTTCTCGACCAGCGCGTCGAGCGCGGCGGCGTCGGAGACCTCGTAGCCGGTGGCCACCAGGTCGTCGGCGGGGCCGCCGGTGACGATCCAGCGGTGGGCCTTCTCGTCGGTGCGCAGGGTGAACCCGCCGTCGATCTTCTCCCCGACCTGCATCCCCAGCAGCTCGACGGCGAAGTGCTCCCAGTCGGCCAGGTCGCCGACCTCGTAGACGACGTAACCGAGTTCCTTGACTCCGGACATGTCTTCCTCTCCTTCTCAGGTGGACGATTCAGGCGGGTACGGCCAGGCCGCTGACGTCGGCCGCGGCGACGAACTTGTCGGGACGGACCGCCACGGCGCGGACGCCGTACCTGCGCAGCCACGGCAGCAGGACCTCGTCGAGGTCGACCAGCTCGTCCGGGCCCTGCGTGTAGGCGGTCTTCGGCCGTACGGCGAGGTAGCGCGCGCCGAGCGCGTCCCAGCCGGCCTTCTCCTGCGCCGTCAGCAGCGTCGCGGGGTCGACGTCGTCGCCGAGCAGCACGAACCCGTCGCCGAGCAGGTCGTCCAGCCGCGCCATCCGGCCGGTGGTGTCACCGGCGACCGGCTGGGGGACCATGCGGCCGACGATGCTGGCGTCGCCCAGCGGTCCCCTGATCCATCCGCCCGCCAGCACCGGCGGCGCGGTGAGCGGCGGCTCGTACGGGGTGACCGTGTCCTGCGGGACCGCGTTCATCGCGGCCTGCTCCTCCTCCGACAGCTCCTGTTTGATGACCCGTCCGAGCTGGACCGCGAGCCCGGTGTAGAAGGCGGTGTTCGGACGCCGTTCGGCCTCGTAGGTGTCCAGCCAGCTGTCGGGCAGCTCGCCCTTGAGCACGCGAGCGAGCTTCCAGCCCAGGTTGTGGGCGTCGCGCATGCCGGACTGCATGCCGGCGCCGGCCCACGGCGGCATCAGGTGGGCCGCGTCCCCGGCCAGGAACACCCGGCCCGTGCGCCAGGTGTCGCACATCCGGACGTGGTGCTTGTAGAAGGCGTGCCGGTGGATCTCGACGTCGTCCTCGGTGACGCCCAGGGCCTTCAGCAGCGGCCAGACCTCGGCGCTGGTCGGGTAGTTCGCGGGGGTCTCGTCCGGCTTGAGGGGGATCTCCCAGCGGTGGTTGCCGGCGGACAGTGCGATGTCGACGACCGGCCGCTCCTTGTCGGACCAGAAGGTCAGGAAGTCGCGGTCGGGCCACCAGCGCTTGACGCGGCAGTCGATGACGACCCAGGTGACGTCGTTGGTGTCGCCCACCAGGCGGCAGCCCAGCTCGCCGCGGGTCGTGCTGCCGCCGCCGTCGGCGGCGATCGCGTAGCGGGCGCGGGTGGTGCGCGTGCGGCCGGTCGCGGTGTCGGTCGAGGTGACGGTGACGCCGTCGGCGTCCTGGGCGACGCCGGTGACCTCGGTGCCGTAGTGGACGGTGATGCGGTCGCCGTGGTCCTGCGCGGCCGCGCGCAGCTCGGTCTCCATGGTCGGCTGGTAGATGTTGTAGAAGCGCGCCTTGCGGCCCAGGGTCGGGGGCGGATGCTCGATCCGCATGATCTCCCGGCCGTCGTAGGTGACCCAGCGCAGGGCCCGCTGGGGATCGATCTTCTTCTCGATCCGCTCGTCGATGCCGAGGTCCTGGAAGATCCGCATCGTCCAGTCGTTGACGGTCACGGCCCGTGCCCGGGGGTAGATGTCCGTGTCACGTTCCAGGGCGACGGCGGACACGCCGTACCTGGCCAGGGTGAGGGCGGCGATCACGCCGGTCGGGCCGTACCCGATGATCGCGACGTCCGCGTCGTAGCTGTCGGTCATGCGCTGACTCCGTTCTCGGCCGCACATGCTCGATGCGGCACTTTTGGACCAAACGTTCGGTCCAATTGTGAGGAGACTAACAACGACCTGCGGCAACGTGTCAAGAGGTGGCCCGAACGACTTCTGATCCGGCCCTGACCGGCGGATGGACGAGCCTCCCTCCCGGGGTCCCTAGACTTCGGCAGGTGGAGAAGAGCACGCAGGTGGCGCAGGCCGGAAACAGCCGCGGCCGCCGGTCCCGGCAGGAGATCCTCGACGCGGCCGCCCGGGTGATGTCCGTACGCGGCTACGCCGGCACGTCGATCTCGACGCTCGTCAAGGAGACGGGCCTGCCCAAGAGCGCCTTCTACCACCACTTCGAGTCCAAGGCGGGGCTGCTGTCGGCCGTCATGGCCCAGGGGGCGCAGGGCTTCTTCGGCGCCATGCGCGACGCCCACCGCGACCCGCCGCCCGGCGGCACCCCCCGCGAGCGGCTGGGCTGGTACCTGCGCAGGACCGGCGAGGTCTTCGTGCACCGGGAGGAGTTCCTGCGCCTGCTGCTCGTGCTGGTGATGAGCAACGAGGCCGCCGAGGCGCCGGAGGCGACGCAGACCGTGATCGAGGTCCGCGAAGAGGGCCGCGACCTCATGCGGCACATGATCTGGTCGTCGTTCGCCGGGGAGGGGGAGGACGCCGCGAACGCGGTCGCGGACGCCCTCGCCCACTTCGGCATGGCCGGCTTCGACGGCGCGTTCGTCTCCCTCCAGTCCGGGGACGGCAAGCCGATCGCGGAGTTCATGGAGCAACTCGCCGACGCCATCGTGGCGATGGGCCAGGCACTGCTGCCCGGCCGCTGAGGTCTCCCCGGGCGGCCGGGCGCGAGCGTCAGGCGGACCGCTGGTCGCGCTCGGCGACGAGCGTGAGGGCGATGTCGACGATCATGTCCTCCTGCCCGCCGACCAGCCGGCGGCGACCGCACTCCATGAGGATGTCGCGGACGTCCACGCCGTACCGCGCGGCGGCCGACTCGGCGTGGCGGAGGAAGGACGAGTAGACGCCGGCGTACCCCAGCGTGAGGGTCTCCCGGTCGACCCGCACCGGACGGTCCTGCAACGGGCGGACGATGTCGTCGGCGGCGTCCTGGAGCTGGAACAGGTCGCACCGGTGCTCGAAGTCCGACAGGTCCGCGACCGCGATGAACGCCTCCAGCGGGCAGTTCCCCGCCCCGGCGCCGTGACCGGCCAGTGAGGCGTCCACCCGGCGCACGCCGTTCTCGACCGCGACGACGGAGTTGGCGACCGACAGCGAGAGGTTCTCGTGGGCGTGGATGCCGATCTCCGTCCCCGGGTCGAGGACGTCGCGGTACGCCCGCACCCGCGCGGCCACGTCGTTCATGGTGAGCCGGCCGCCGGAGTCGGTGACGTAGACACAGTGGGCGCCGTACGACTCCATGAGTTTGGCCTGCCGGGCCAGCTCCTCCGGCGGGGCCATGTGGGAGAGCATCAGGAAGCCGGACACGTCCATGCCGATCTCGCGCGCCGCGGCGATGTGCTGGGCGGAGATGTCGGCCTCGGTGCAGTGCGTGGCCACCCGGACGGATCGCACGCCGAGCTCGTGGGCGCGCTTCAGCTCGTGGACGGTGCCCACCCCGGGCAGCAGCAGCGTGGTGAGGCGGGCGTTGACCAGCACCGACGCCGCCGCCTCGATCCACTCCCAGTCCGTGTGCGAGCCGGGGCCGTAGTTGAGCGAGCCGCCGGCCAGGCCGTCGCCGTGCGCGACCTCGATCGCGTCGACGCCTGCCCGGTCGAGCGCCGTGACGATGCGCTTGACGTCCTCCAGGCCGATCCGGTGGCGGACGGCGTGCATGCCGTCGCGAAGCGTGACGTCCTGGACGAAGATCGGGGTGCCCATCAGAGGTCCGCCTTCCCTGCCGCGATGCGTTCCGCGACCCGCAGGGCGGCGGAGGTCATGATGTCGAGGTTGCCGGCGTAGGCCGGAAGGTAGTGCGCGGCCCCCTCGACTTCGAGGAAGACCGACACCTGGTGGGTGGGCCGCGCGGCCCCGGCGGCCAGGAGCGTCCCGACCGGCTGGTCGGCGGGGATCTCGGTGATCTGCACCTGCTGCTTGAGCCGGTAGCCGGGCACGTAGGCGGCCACGTCGGCGACCATCTTCTCCACCGACCGGCCGATCTCCTCGCGCGCGGCCGGGTCCGGCGCGGCGACGAGGCACAGGACCGTGTCCCGCATGATCAGCGGCGGGTCGGCGGGGTTGAGGATGATGATCGCCTTGCCGCGGCGCGCCCCGCCGATCTGCTCGATGGCGGCCGAGGTGGTCTCGGTGAACTCGTCGATGTTGGCCCGGGTGCCCGGACCGGCCGACTTCGACGCGATGGACGCGACGATCTCGGCGTACTCGACGGGCGCCATCCGGTTGACGGCGGCGACGATCGGGATCGTGGCCTGACCGCCGCAGGTGACCATGTTCACGTTCGGCGCGTCGAGGTGCTCGTCGAGGTTGACGGCGGGGACGACGTAGGGGCCGATCGCCGCCGGGGTCAGGTCGATCAGCCGCTTCCCGAACGGGGTCAGCCGGGCGGCGTTCACCTCGTGCGCCTTGGCCGAGGTCGCGTCGAAGACGATCTCGATCTCCTCGAAGCCCGGCAGCGCGATCAGCCCGTCCACGCCCTCGTGGGTCGTCGGGACGCCGAGCCGGGCGGCGCGGGCCAGGCCGTCCGAGGCGGCGTCGATGCCGACCATGGCCCCCATCTCCAGATGGCGGGCCCCGCGCAGAACCTTGATCATCAGGTCGGTGCCGATGTTGCCCGAGCCGATGATCGCGACCTTCGTCCTGCTCATGATGCTGCTCCTTCGGTGAAGCCGGCCGTCACCGTGCCGAGGCCGGACAGGGTGGCGGTGACGGTGTCGCCGGCGGTGACCGGCCGCATGGGGCCGAGCGCGCCGGACAGGACGACCTGCCCGGCGCGCAGCGGCTCGCCGAGGTCGCGGGCGGTGCGCGCCAGCCACACGACCGCCTCGATCGGGTCGCCCAGACAGGCCGCGCCGGTGCCGGTGGAGACCTCCTGGCCGCCGATGCTCATGGACATCACGACGTCCACCGGCTCGAACTCCTCCAGGGTGCGGCGCTCGGTCCCGAGCACGTAGGCGCCCGCGGAGGCGTTGTCGGCGACCGTGTCGCCGAAGGAGATGTCCCATCCGGCGATCCGGCTGCCGCAGATCTCCAGCGCGGCGACGCCGTACACGACGGCGTCGCGGACCTGCCGGGCGTCGAGGGGGCCGTCGGCCAGGTCGGAGCCGAGCACGAACGCGATCTCCGCCTCCGCCCTCGGCTGGAGGACCCGTCCGGCCGGGATCACGGCGCCGTCGGCGTAGGCCATGTCCTCGAACAGGACGCCGAAGTCCGGCTGGTCGACGCCGAGCTGCCGTTGCACCGCCTCGGACGTCAGGCCGATCTTGCGGCCGGTGATCCTGGCGCCGGCGGCGAGGCGGGCCGCGGTGAGCGCGGCCTGCACGGCGTACGCGGCGGCCAGGTCGTCACGGCCGATCAGATCCCGCACGGGAGCGCACGGCACGCCAGACGCGGCCGCCCGCGTGAGCCGCCCGGCCGCGGCGGCTATGTCGGACGGCCCGGCGGCTGCCGCTCCGATGGTTTCGTTCATACCCCCACTGTGCAGGCAGGACGGCACCGCAACCAGCACATCGTCTCGCTCAGCGATACGCTGTGCGGGTGACGGAAAGGGCGGATCTCGACACCGTGCTGGGCAAGGCGGTGACGATCCTGCGCGCCTTCCGGCCCGAGGACCGGGTCGTCGGGCTCGCCGAGCTGGTGCGGCGTACCGGCCTGCACAAGGCGACCGTCCACCGGCTGGCCGGAGACCTGGTCGCCAACCGGCTGCTCGACCGCGCCGACGGCGGCTACCGGCTCAGTGGCGGCCTGTTCGAGCTCGGCATGCTCGCCTCGCTGGAGCGCAGCCTGCTCGAACTGGCGATGCCGTTCCTCCAGGACCTCTACGAACGCACCCACGAGACCGTCCACCTCGGGGTGCGGGAAGGCCACGACGTCGTCTACGTGGCCAAGATCGGCGGCCACCGCCAGGCCAGGGCCCCCTCGCGCACCGGCGGCCGGATGCCGCTCCACTGCACCGCGATCGGCAAGGCGCTGCTCGCCTACGCCGACCCCGGCCTGCGGCGCGACGTGCTGACCGGCCCGCTCGAACGACGTACCCCGCACACCGTCGTCGCGCCGAGCATCCTGCGCGGCCAGTTGCGGCGCGTCGCGGAGACCGGCGTCGCGTTCGAGGCGGAGGAGTCGGCCGTCGGGCTGCTGTGCGTCGCCGCGCCGGTGCTGGGCCGCGGCGACGAGCCGCTGGCCGCGATCAGCGTGGCCGGGCCGACCGGCAGGTTCCGGCCCGAGGGCCACGCCACCGCGGTACGCGCGGCGGCGGCCGCGCTCGCCAGCACCCTCAGCCGCCGCGACCTCCTCCGGTGACCCGGCGGACCCTGCGGTGACCCGGCGCCCCGAAAGCGCACGGGCTCAGAGGGCGTGGGTGATCGAGTCCGCGGCCGCCGTGAGCGCGGCGACGAGCGGCTTGATCTGCTTGGGGGAGTAGCGGACGCTGGGCATCGAGACCGACAGCGCCGCCCAGGTCGCGCCGTCGCGGCCCTTCACCGGGCATCCGACGGCGACCACCCCCCGCTCGGTGCGTTCGAGGTTGAGCGCGACCCCGCTGCGCCGCACGGACCGCAGGTCGCGCCGCAGCCGCACAAGATCCGGCAGCTCCTCGGCCGGATCGCCGCGATCGTCGGCGGCGTAGAGGAGCTCCAGCTCCTCGTCCGACAGCGCCGCCAGCGTCACCAGGCCGCCGGTGGCCTGGTGGGCCGGGAAGACCATCCCCTCGCGGCTGCCCACCCGCAGCGCCTGCCCGCACTCGACCGAGGCGATGAAGCGCACGTTGCGGCCGGTGCGGATGCTGAGGTTCACCGTCTCGTCGATGCGGTCCACCAGCGCCCGCATCGCCCCCAGGGCCGCCGCGCGCAGCGCGCCGACGTCGGACCGGGCGCGCTCGGCCAGAGCCAGGACGGGGCCCACCCGGTAGCTGCGGTCTTCGTTCTGCACCGCGAAATCGCGGTACACCAGCGCGGTCAGCAGCCGGTGGGCCGTCGAGCGGGCCACGCCCAGGCGCTCGGCCGCGGCCGAGACCGTCACCACGCCGTCGAGCTGGAGGATCTGCGCGAGCTGGAGGGCATGGTCGACGCTGCTCGGCGCGTAGGCGGGCGGGGTCTTCATGGGCTTCGCCATGGGACCGATCCTCGCACAAGATTCCGTCCTGCAGAATCCTCTTTTCCGGATCCGTCATCTCCACGGATAGTCGGGGCCATGCCCCATGTGAACGCAGGCAGGTCGCCGGTCAGGCTCGCCGCTGTGGACCGGCCGGACCAGCCCTCCCTCAGCCCCGACCTGGAGGACCTCTACCGAGGCTTCGAAGAGGCGCTGCTCGTCCCGTTGTGGACCGAGATCGGCGACCTGATGCCGCCGCACCCGCGCTCCAGCGCGCAGCCGCACCGGTGGGACTGGAACACGCTGCTCGGCCTCGCCGGCCGCGCCGGGGAACTGGTCCCGGTCGGCCGCGGCGGCGAGCGCCGGGCGATCGCGCTGGCCAACCCGAGCCTGGGCGGCAAGCCCTACGCGACGCCGACCCTGTGGGCCGCGATCCAGTACCTGATGCCGGGCGAGAACGCCCCCGAGCACCGGCACACCCAGAACGCCTTCCGCTTCGTCGTCGAGGGCGAGGGGGTGTGGACGGTGGTCGAGCGCGACCCGGTGCCGATGCGCAGGGGCGACTTCCTGCCCCAGCCCGGCCTGCACTGGCACGCCCACCACAACGCGGCCGACACCCCGATGGCCTGGATCGACGGTCTCGACATCCCCTTCCAGTACGGCGTCGAGGCGCAGTTCTTCGACTTCGGCCGGGACACCCTCAGCGAGGAGGAGCACGCCACCCCCGACCGCTCCCGCTCGCAACGCCTGTGGGGACACCCCGGCCTGGCGCCGGTCTCGCAGCGGCGACGGCACGAGGGCACGCCCCTGCTCTGCTACCGCTGGACCGACACCGACGCCGCGCTGGCCGACCAGCTCGCGCTGGAGCGGGAGGGACACCCCGGCACGATCGAATCCGGCCACGCCCTGGTCCGCTACACCGACCCGACGACCGCGGGCGACGTGCTCCCGACGATCCGGGCGCAGTTCCACCGGATCGTGCCGGGCGTGGAGACCGCGCCGTACCGGGAGACCGGCTCGTCGGTCTACCAGGTCTTCGACGGGTCCGGCCGGGTCACCGTCGGCGACGTGTCCTGGCAGGTCACCCGCGGGGACCTCTTCGTCGTGCCGTCCTGGCAGCCGCTGTCGATCCGCTCGGAGGCGTCGGGCTCCGACTCCGACTCCGGCGCGCTCGACCTGTTCCAGTTCAGCGACGCCCCGATCTTCACCAAACTCAACCTGTTCCGCAGCCACACCGAGGAGGGCGGCCGATGAAGCTCGCCACCGTCCGTCTGGACGACCACCGCACCGCCGCCGTCCGCGTCGAGGGAGACCAGCTCGTCGAGGTGGGCCTGCCCGACGTCGGCGCGGTGCTGGCCGCGCCCGGCGGTCTCCACGCCGCCGCGACCGCCGACGGCCCCCGGCACGCGCTGGACGGAGCCGACCTCGCCCCGGTCGTGCCGCGGCCGAGCAAGGTCGTCTGCGTCGGGCTGAACTACCAGAACCACATCAAGGAGATGGGCCGCGACCTGCCCGAGTACCCGACGCTCTTCTCCAAGTTCGCCGACACCCTCATCGGCGCCACGGACGAGATCCGGCGTCCGGCCGAGACCGGGCAGTTCGACTGGGAGGCCGAGCTCGCCGTCGTCATCGGCCGGCAGACGCGCCGCGCGGACGAGGAGCAGGCGGTCGCCGCGATCGCCGGGTTCACCGTGCTCAACGACATCACCTGCCGGGACTGGCAGTTCCGGACCCGGGAATGGCTGCAGGGCAAGAACTGGGACTCCACCACCCCGCTCGGCCCGTTCCTCGTCACCGCGGACGAGACCGGCCCGCGTCCGGCGCTCGACATCCGATGCGAGGTCGACGGCCAGGTGATGCAGTCGGACAACACCGGCGACCTGCTCTTCGACCCGGTCGCCCTGGTCCGCTACGTCTCGACGATCGTCCGGCTCAACCCGGGCGACGTGATCGCGACCGGCACGCCGGGCGGCGTCGGCCACGCGCGCAAGCCTCCGGTCTTCCTGAAGGGCGGCGAGGTCGTCGTGACCGAGATCGAGTCGCTGGGCAGGCTGGAGAACCGCGTCGTGCGAGAGGGCGACTGATGCCGCGCGACCTGGCCGCCACGCTCGCCTGGGCCGACGCCGGGACCGCGCTGTGCGCCTCGGCGATCGCCGGCCTGTCGGAGGAGGAGTACGGCGCCGCGTCGGCTCTGCCGGGCTGGACGCGCAGGCACGTCGTGGCCCACCTGGCGGCGAACGCCGAGGCGATCGGCAACCTGGTCCGGTGGGCGCGCACCGGCGAGGAGAGCCCGATGTACGCCTCGCCGCAGGAGCGCGCCGCCGGGATCGAACGAGGCGCCCTGCTCGGCGCCGGCGAGCTGACCCGGTGGTTCACCGAGTCCGCCGCGACCCTGGCCGCCGCGATGGCGGCACTGCCCGAGCAGGCGTGGCGGGCCGAGGTGGTGACCGCCCAGGGGCGGACCGTGCCGGCGAGCGAGACCCCGTGGATGCGCGCCCGGGAGGTCATGGTGCACGCGGTGGACCTCGCGACCGGGCTCACCTTCGCCGACCTGCCCGGCGACTTCCTGCGGGAGCTGCGGGACGACATCCGCGCCAAGCGGGGCCACGACGCCGTGCCCGACGTCCGGGGATCGCTGGCCGACGTGACCGCCTACCTGGCCGGACGCCCGGCGAGCGGCGTGACCGCCGCCGACGGCGGCCCCCCACCGACCCTGCCTCCATGGCTGTGACGAAAGAGGACCCCATGGACAGCTTCCCCTCCACCCGCGCCGACGTGATCGTCGTCGGGGGCGGCATCGGCGGCCTGTCCGCCGCGCTCGCCCTGGTCCGCCAGGGGCTGCGGGTCAGGGTGTACGAGGCGGCCTCCGCGTTCGGCGAGGTCGGCGCGGGACTCCAGCTCGCCCCGAACTGCACCCGCATCCTGGACCGTTTCGGGCTGCTGGAGGAGGCGGCCGCCCTCGGCGTGCTGCCCGAGACCATGGTCATGAAGGACGCCGTGGACGCCGGCGAGCTGACCCGGCTCGACCTCCGCGACGTCGAACGCCGCTACGGCTACCCGTACCTGGTGATGCACCGCAGCGACCTGCACGGCATCCTGCTGCGCGCCTGCGAACGCGCGGGCGTCGAGCTGCTCACCGACGCCCGCTGCACGTGGTACGGCAACCTCGACGGCGGCGCCCGCGTGCGCTTCGCCGACGGCCGCGCGGACGAGGCGGACGTGGTGATCGCCGCCGACGGGCTGCACTCGGTCGCCCGCGAACTGCTGGTTCAGGACGAGCCGGTGAGCTCCGGGTACGTCGCCTACCGCTGCGCCGTGCCGTACGAGCAGGTGGCCGGCAACGACGTCCACGACAAGGACGTCGTGGTGTACATCGGCCCGCGCTGCCACTTCGTGCAGTACCCCCTGCGGGGCGCGCGGACGTTCAACCAGGTCGCGGTGTTCGAGTCGCCCAAGGCGCTGGCCGGCGAGGACGACTGGGGAACCCCCGACGAGCTGGACGCGGCGTTCGCGGGCACCTGCGACCAGGTCCAGAAGGGGTTGCCGCTGATGTGGCGCGACCGCTGGTGGCGGATGTTCGACCGCGACCCGATCATGACCTGGGTCACCGGCCGCATCGCGCTGCTCGGTGACGCCGCGCACCCGCCCCTGCAGTACATGGCACAGGGCGCGATCATGGCGATCGAGGACGGCTGGGTGCTCGGCGAGCACGTCGCCGCCCAGCGCGCCGAGGGCGGCCCGGACGTGGACTGGGACCGGACGCTCGCCGCCTACCAGGCGGTACGGCCCGAGCACTGCCGCCGCGTGGTGACCACCGCGCGGGCGTGGGGCGCCTTGTGGCACCTCGACGGCCTTGCCAGGCTGCAGCGCAACGCCCTGCTGCGGGACCGCGACGTCCTCGACTACTCGTTCGTCGACTGGATCTTCGGTCCGACGGCGTTGACCCCCGAGGACGAGCCGCAGATGTTCCGCCCGATCCCGCTCGACACCGCCGTTCTGTGACCGCCGCCCGGTGACCGACCGTCGTGCGGGAGGTCGATGACCCGGGCGGCTGTCTCAGTGCAAATCGGGTCGCTTGCCCGGTCTCACCGTTTCGGCCGGAAGTAGTGCCTGACCATGTAGGCGGTGACCTGGGCGCCGATCCTGGCGCCCTGCACGTCCGCCGTACGGGTGTGGATGCCGCCCCAGATGCGGGCCTCGACGACCTCGGCCAGGGCGTGGGAGAAGCCGCGGAAGTTCCTGGTCGTGCCCGAATCGGCGCTGTGGCCGCTGAAGGGGATGTCGTCCCTGCCGAAGAAGGCGGTCAGCGCCGACATGCTGGCCGCCGTGAAGCAGGTGTGCCCGGAGGTGTAGTCGGGGTGCGGCGGGGTGACGAGCAGCGGCGTCCAGTCCGGGTCGGCCACGGTGGCGGGGTTGCCGTCGGTGTCGGCCAGGCGGATCGCGGTGATCGGCCGCCAGAAGGCCCACGCCGCCTTCTCGTTGTAACAGGCGGTCGTGGCGTCGGCCTCGGACAGGTCGACCATCGCGAACATCCGGGCCGCCTGAAGGGTGTTCAGCCGCCGCGTCGTGGCGAGCTGGCGTTTGATCTCCCATTCGGCCAGGCGCCGGTCGTGCCAGTAGATCGCGGCCTCCGTCTGGTCCTGCGTCCTGACCGTGCTGCCGGCCGCGCCGATCCGCTTGAGCTCGTTGAAGTCCCTGGCGTAGCGGGCGCTGGTGAGCGCGGGCGGGCCCGACGTGCGGAACATGGACGCGCTGGGGATGAGGAACGGCTTGAGTTCGCCGACCCAGGCCCCGTCCGAGGCGTTCGTGGGCGGCGTCGGCCGCCACCGGCCGGGCTCGGTGCCGGTGGGCCAGGTCTGGTCGCCGAACGCCCCGTCGTTCTCCCTGGCGGCGATCATCGCGGCCGCCGCCTGGTCGCCCACGGCGATGCCGCGTCGTTTCGCGCGGCCGTCGGCAATCGTGGCCAGGTATTCGTCGTACTGGGTCGTCAGTCGTGCCTGCTGGGCCGGGAAGAGCTTGTTCAGCACGCGGAAGGCGGCGGTGGCGACGGCGGCCTCCGCCGACTCCCCGCCGTCGGCCCGGGGAGCGGTCAGGTACGGCTGGTAAGGGGTGCCGGCGATCGCGTTCACCGCGTCGTAGACGGCTCCGTGGACCATGGCGAAGCTGCGGGCCTGGACCTGCGGTTGCTGGCCGGCGACGTCCCAGATGGCGGTCTGGGCGTTGCGGTCCCAGACGATGACGGCGTTCGGCGGCGGTTGCGTGACCGACGCGTACGCGGTTGATGAGCCCGTTCCCGCCGGGATGCCGGCGGCGATGACGAGGACGGCCAGCCATCGTACGATGACCGGCCGTCGCCTACCACGTGATTGAGGCATTCGAGCAAATTACTATGCCCCTCGACGCCGGTTAAGTGACGCGATGAGCGAAAACTCGATAACGACACATCCGAAACGCCGGCGCAGCTCACTCGCGGGGCGCCAGGCCGTTCCTGAAGGCGTAGGTGACCGCCTGGGCCCGGTCGCGTACGCCGATCTTGGCGAACAAGTTGTTGATGTGGCTCTTCACGGTGGCCTCGGAGATGAACAGGCGGGCCGCGATCTCGGCGTTGGAGCAGCCTGCCGCGATCAGCTCCAGCACCCCGCCCTCCCGCTGGGTCAGCCCGTCGGGGAGGGGACGGGAGCCGCCCCCACGCCGATCGGCGGCGGCAACGATGGGGCCGGGGCCCGGCCCGCACTGTACCCGCGGCGAGAACGGCGTCCGCCCCCCTGCCACCCCGCACACGGCCTGGGCCAGGGACTCGGCGTCGGTGTCCTTGGTGAGATAGCCCCGGGCGCCGGCGCTCAGGGCGGCGAACACCAGCTCGTCGTCGCAGTACGTCGACAACACCACGACCTCGGTGGCGGGCCGCGCGGCACGGATGCGGCGGGTCGCCTCGACGCCGTCGAGCAGCGGCATCCGTAGATCCATCAGCACCACGTCGGGCAGCAGTTCGGCCGCCATGCGCACCGCCTGCAGGCCGTCGCCGGCCGTGCCGACGACCTGGACCCGGGGCACGAGCTCAAGCAGCAGCACCAGCCCCTCGCGCACCACCGTCTGGTCGTCGACCACCAGCACCCGAACGCTCATGACGGCACCCGCAGCAGCACGGTGAACCCGTCCTCCCGGGCGTGGGTGGTGAGCGTGCCGCCGATGAGCGCGGCCCGTTCGCGCATGCCGACCAGGCCGTGGCCGCCGCCCGGCGCGGGCGGGCCCGGCTGTCCGCCGTGGTCGCGCACCTCCAGCTCGCTCGACCGGTCCACCCGGCGCAGCGTCACCACGACCGACGCCCCCGGCGCGTGCTTGCGCACGTTGGTCAGCGCCTCCTGGGCGGTGCGGGCGACGGCCAGCCGCGCCTCCGCGCCCAAGGCCTGGGCGCCCTCCTCGATCGACAGGACGCACTCCCTCCCCGTGGCGGCCTGGAACTCCGCCGCCAGCCGTTCGAGGCGCTCCCGCAACGGCAGGTCCTCGCCGCGCAGCATGTCCAGCGCCCTGCGGGTCTCCTCCAGGCTCGCCCGGGCCAGCCCGACGGCGCGCTCGACCCGGTCGAGCGCGGCGGCCTGCCGCCTGGTGGCGGACTGGTGGGCGAGCAGGAACGCGAACACCGCGGAGTAGGCCAGGCCCGCCGTCATCCCCCAGGCCGTGTTCATGTCGAGCCCGGTACGGTACGACACGCCCGGCATGCCGACGATGATCAGTGTGGTCAACGCCATCGCGACGCGTGGTCTGGTCCGGAAGGGCGCGGCGAAGGCCGTCACGAAGCAGAAGCCGACCCCGCTGTACGGCTCGACCAGGTGCATGACCAGGCCGCCGGCCACGGTGGTCAGCAACAGCCAGGCGTTGCGCCGCGTGGACCGCCCGGCCAGCGCCCACACGCACGCGGCCAGAGGGGCCGCCGCCAGCGGCAGGACGAGCAGGGCCGCGGCCGCGGTCGGGCGGGTGAGCACCAGGAAGACCGGGCCGTAGGCGAGGTAGACCAGAAGCAGCGCGATGAGAAGGCGGATCACCGGGCGGCGGGGGAGGACCACGAGTTCACGCTAGCCGCCCGCGTGGCCGCGGTCATCGGCCCACGGGTGGAGTCGGGTTCCACCCGTGCTCCCATGCGTCCGCCGGGGCCGTTGCCGGAGGCTGGCGGCCATGACAGTCATTCGCGTCGAGCACGTCAGCAAGTCGTACGGGAAGGTCGCCGCCGTCGACGACCTGTCCTTCGAGACTCCCCCCGGCGCCGTCACCGCCTTCCTCGGGCCCAACGGGGCGGGCAAGACGACCACACTGCGCATGATCCTGGGCCTGGTCACCCCCGACTCGGGCCGCGCGACCGTCGGCGGCCGGCCGTACCGCGACCTCGACCAGCCGCTCCGGCAGGTCGGCGCGGTGCTGGAGGCCACCGGCTTCCATCCCGGCCTCACCGCGCAGGCGCACCTGAGGGCCGTCGCCGTCGCGGCCGGGCTCGACGAGGCGCGGGTCGGGCAGGTGCTCGAACTCGTCGACCTCGCGCAGGCCGGGCCCAGAAGGGTGCGCGGGTTCTCACTGGGCATGCGGCAGCGGCTCGCCCTGGCCACCGCGCTGCTCGGCGAACCCGGGCTGCTCGTCCTGGACGAGCCGGCCAACGGACTCGACCCGGCCGGCATCCGGTGGTTGCGCGGGTTCCTGCGGGCGTACGCCATGGACGGCAACAGCGTGCTGCTCTCCAGCCACGTGCTGGCCGAGGTCGAGCAGATCGCCGACCACGTGATGATCGTCGCGGCCGGCCGCCTGCGGTGGAGCGGTCCGCTCAGGACCGGGGCCGGCCTGGAGGAGCTCTACCTGGAGGTGACCGGATGACCCCCCTCGGCCCGCCGGCCGGCGGCCGGACGGCGCGGCTCGTCCGCGCGGAGCTGTCGAGGGCCCGCGCGAACCGTGCCACCTGGGTCCTCGCCGCGATCGCCCCCGCGTTCTGCGTGTCGTGGACGGCCCTCGTCGCCATGTCGTCACCGGCCCCGCCGCCGGGGAACGTCTACGGCATGGCCCAGCAGGCCTACGTCTTCACCCTGATCCTGGGCGTGCTGGGCATGTCCGGCGAGTTCCGGTATCAGACCATCGGCTGGTCCTTCCTCGTCACACCACGCAGAGGGGCCGTGGTGACGGCGAAGCTGCTGGCCTACGGCCTGGTCGGCCTGGCGGTGGCCATGGTGTCGGCGCTGACCACGCTCGCGGCGGGCGCGGCGCTGCTGGCCGTCAGGGGACTGCCGGTGACGGGCCCCGACGTGCTGCCGTCCCTCGCGGGCGGGGTGCTCGCCACGGCCGGGTACGCGGTGTTCGGGGTCGCGCTGGCCGTGCTGATCAGGAACCAGCTCGCCGCCGTCGTCCTGGCGGCCCTGATCTTCATGTACGGCGACTACCTCCTGACCTGGCTGGCTCCCGGCGTCTATCCCTGGCTTCCGACGGGGGCGGCCAGGGCACTCGGCGGCCTGCGACCGGACACCGCGGCCCTGCTGCCCGCCTGGGGCGGGGGATTGTTGTTCGCCGGCTACGTGGCGGTCGTCGTGCTGGTCGCCGGGCTCGTCACGCTCCGGCGCGACGTCACCTGAGCCGGCGCGGCGGCGGCCTGGAAGGTGTGGCGGTACGCCTGCGGCGAGACCCCGATCGCGGCGTGCAGATGCTGACGCAAAGACGCGGCGGTGGCGAAGCCCACCTGGTGGGCGACCAGTTCGACGGGCAGGTCGCTGGACTCCAGGAGCTCCCGGGCCCGGCCGACCCGCTGCTGGGTCAGCCACCGCCCCGGACTGATCCCGGCCTCGTCCTGGAAGCGGCGGGCGAACGTGCGCAGGCTCATCCGGGCGTGTGCGGCGAGGTCGGTCAGCGTCAGCGGCTCGGCCAGCCGTTCGAGCGCCCATTCCCGCGTCGCGGAGGTCCCCGCCGCGGACGGCTCGGGCACGGGCTGTTCGATGTACTGCGCCTGGCCGCCGTCCCGCCACGGCGGCACGACGCATCGGCGCGCGACGTGGTTGGCCAGCCGGCTGCCGTGGTCCTTGCGTATGAGGTGCAGGCAGACGTCCACACCGGACACGGCGCCGGCCGAGGTGAGGATGTCGCCGTCGTCGACGAAGAGCACCTCCGCGTCGAGGGTCACCTGGGGGAACAACGCGCTGAACCGGGCCGCCTGGTTCCAGTGCGTCGTGACCCGGCGGCCGTCGAGCAGCCCCGCCGCCGCGAGCGCGAACGCCCCGGTGCGGTGCGGGTACGCGCCGCCGGCGTCAACCCGACCGACTGGAAACACCGCGCCGTCCCCGGCCTCATGCTCGGCGAGCCGCCGTTCGTCCTCGGCTGGGACGTCTCCGGGGTGGTCGAGGCCACCGGGCTCGGGGTCACCCTCTTCAAGCCGGGTGACGAGGTGTTCGGCATGCTGCCGTACCCGCACGGAGCCGGTTCGCACGCCGAATACGTCACCGGCCCCGCGCGCGCCTTCGCGCCCAAGCCCGCGGCCGTCGACCACGTGCAGGCCGGCGCCTTGCCGCTGGCCGCCCTCACCGCCTGGCAGGCCCTCGTGGACACCGCGCGCGTCGAGGCCGGGTGGCGGGTGCTGATCCACGCGGCCGCCGGCGGGGTCGGCCACCTCGCCGTGCAGATCGCCAAGGCCCGCGGGGCGTACGTGATCGGCACCGCCGGCGCCCCCAACCACGACTTCCTGCGCGTCGTGGGCGCCGACGAGGTCCACGACTACCGCACCACGGACCTCGCCGAGGCCGTCCGCGACGCCGACGTCGTCCTGGACGCCCAGGGCAGCGATCACGCCATGGGCTCTCTGCGCAGCCTGCGCGCTGGCGGTCTCCTGGTCTCCCTGCGCCTCGACGACGGCACCCGGGCGCTCGCCCGGGAAGCGGCCCGCCTCGGCGTGCGGGCGGAGGTCATGCTGGTGCAGGACGACCACGCCGGGATGCTGGCCATCGCCCGGCTCGTGGCCGACGGCCGGTTGCGCGCGGAGATCGCCGGCACCTTCGAACTGGCGGACGCGGCGAAGGCCCACGCACTCGGCGAGACCGGCCACACCAGGGGGAAACTGGTCCTCACCGTGCAGTAGCCCCGCCCCGCCGGCGGCGCCGGACTGCGCGGCGAGCTCGTCGCATGCCGCGTGCGACGACGCGACGTCAGGTATGAACGGTGAATCCCCCGAACCCGCCGAAGTCGCCGCCGCCCGGGTAAGTCGGGTAGCTGCCGCCCGAGGACGTCGAGGAGGAACGCTGCGGGGCCGACCTGGCCCGCTCCTCCTCCCATTCGGCGTGTCGCGCGCGGTCCCGTTCGAGTTCGGCGGGGTCGCTCAGGTCCTTCACCTCAAGCCTGAACCAGTCCTCGACCAGGGCGAAAAGCGACGGAGAAGGCGCAGGGGCCATCGGCAGCCCCCGTGGGGTCGTGCCGGAAGGCGGCAGCCGCGCGGTGATGGCCGCCAGCTCCCCGTCGGCGGCGTGGACCGAGTCCGGATGCCAGTCCACCCGGTGCAGGTCGCGGCGTTTCTCCTTCGCCGCTTCGATGACGTGCTGAAGGCTCACCGGTCGGCCGGTCGGGGCGGGACCCGCCTCGTCCGTTCGTGCGATGCGGAACTCCTCCGGTCCGGAGGGCGTCAGATACCACGCTTCCCGCTGCTGCCACCTGAACAGCCGGGAGAACTGCGCGCCCATCCGCAGATGCGTTCTCGACGTCTCCTCGATCTGGGCGCGCACCTCGTCGTGCACCGGCCGGTACCGGTCGGAGGCGCGTGCCAAACGGTCATGCCCGTCCATCAGTGTCGACCGCCATCGCTCGAAGCGTCTCCGCGTCCGCCGGGACGACAGTGCGATGCGATGGCCATAGTCGCACCATGCGTGGCTGACCTGCCTGACCACCTCGTTGAGTTCGGTGAGGTATGCGACGGCGGCCTCCTGCCACCGGTCGAGATCGCCCTGGTCGGCCGCCAGATGGGTGACGCCCGACCGCTCGACCGGCAACGGTCGATGGTGGGACGACTCCGGTGTGAGGAGGGTGGGCGCCGGTTCGGGGCCGTCCGATCCGGGACGCACCGGCACGCGCAGGAGCAGGTCCGCGTTCCACCCGAGTTCCACCTTCTCGGCGGAGGCGACGTACAGGTCGCACAATGTCGACTGTCGCGTCTCGAAAATCGGCGGGAACCATTCCGGCGACGGGCGGCAGTGCCACACGAACGTGGACGGCACCTGCCACCGCGTGTCGAAGATGGAGATGTGCTCGGAAGCGTTCGAGGGGTCCCGTTCCGTCAGATGGACTTCCTGGCTCTCGTAAAGGGCGACGGGGGCGTGCGGGTCCACCGCTCTCTGCGACGTGGAGCACGCGAAGAGCGGCTCCTCGTACGGCGTGCGCTGCTGGAACGGCAACAACCACATGACCCGCGCGTCCTGCTCACCTTGCTCCCGCGCGATGGACAACTCGTGGATCCGGCGTCGCTCTTTCCGCATGTCCCGTATCCCTCCTGACCGCGTGCCGACGGAGAAGCCGCCAGGTCGAATGATGCCGCGGCCGTTCAGGCCGTGTGTATACCCGCGTAGAAGGCGCGGGCGGCCAGGGTGATCCACTCGGGGCGTTCCCAGGTGGTCCAGCGGGCGCGGGCCTGTTCGTCGATCTTCGCGGCCGTCTCGTCGGCGGAGAGTCCGGCCGCGTGCAGGCGTGCGGCCTCCGCGTACACGTAGTCGAGGTAGTCGCGGACGTCGCGGATCAGGGAGACGCCGGCCACCTCCCCATGGCCGGGCACGACGACCTCGGGGTCGCGGGCGATCAGATCGTCGAGCACGCCGATCCATCCGGGGCCGTCCACGTCCACGTCGTACGGCGGGAAGTACGGCGCGATCGGGAAGACGCGGGTCTCCATCAGGTCGCCGCCGAACAACACCCGGTCGTCGATGACGACGACCTGGTCGGAGCCCGTGTGCGCCGGCCCGACCGCCAGCAGCGTCGCCGTGCGCCCACCCAGGTCGATCTCGGCCTGACCTTCGTAGACCAGGTCGGGATCGACGAGTTCCACGCCTTCGAGCTCGGCCGCCGCGGCGGCGCTCAGACCCTTGAACATCTCGACGTAGGCGGCGCCCTTGCGGTGCAGCTCCGCGCGCTGGGAGGCGTTGTAGACGATCGTCGCGGCCCCCTTGAACGCCTGCGCCCCGAACCCGTGCTCGGGGTGGAAGTGCGTGACGGTCAGGTACAGGCGCCGGTCGCCCGCCAGGCGCCGGGCCTGCTCCAGGACGTGGGCGCCGTTGCGGCGGCCCATGCCGGTGTCGATGACCAGCGCGGAGTGCTCGCCCACGACGATGCCGATGTTCGGGACGAGCTCGACGCGGTTGTCGGGGATGACGTACACGCCGTCGGACACCTCGACGGGCTCGCCGCGCACGATCGGCGGCGGGCTGGTCCGGACGTCGGGAAGGTCGCTCAGGTCGGGGGACGCGTTCGGCGTCACATCGGCGGGGTACATGATCCGGCTCCAATCTGAACAGTGTTGAGATGCTGGCGAGCGTAGCAGAGATCTGATCAGTGTTAAGATCGGGCGATGGCGAAAGGGCGATACCACCACGGCGACCTGCGCAGCGCGCTGCTGGACGCCGCCGAGGCTCTCGTACGCGAGCGCGGCGTCGACGGCTGGTCCCTGCGCGAGGCCTCGGCCCGCGTCGGCGTCAGCCCCAGCGCCGCCTACCACCACTTCGCCTCCCGCGACACGCTGGTGCGCGCCCTGTCCGAGCGCACGCTCGCCTGGCTCGGGGAGCGTCTGCGGCACGACTGCGAACGAGCGCCCGGCCAGGCCGACGACCCGCAGCGGCGGCTGATCGCCCTGGGGCGCGGCTATGTGAGCTGGTCGCTCGACGACCCGGCCGTCGCCCGGCTCGTGCTGCGCGGCGGCGCCACCGCCCCCGACTCCGCCATCTCCCCCCACCCGCACGACGTCCTCACCGCGGAGCTCGACCGGCTCGCCGACGCCGGCGGCCTGCCGGGGGCCGCCCGCGAGGGGGCGGAGTTCGTGGTGTGGGCCGCGCTGCACGGGCTGGCCGTGCTGCTGGCCGACGGCCTGATCCACTTCGACGACCCGCACGCGGTCGAGCTCCAGACCGGGCGCGTGGTCCGTGCCACGCTCAACGGCCTGGCCCAGGAGGAGTCGCACCCGGCGGACCGCCCCGCGGCCCGCTCGGCTCACACCGAGCGCCTGGCCCGCCGTCCTCGCGGCTGACCCCCCTCGAAGGGGTACGCCTTTCGGGCCGGGGATCCGTTCAGGCCAGGCGGGCCGGGTCGGCTTCGATCGCGGCCGTCTTCCCGTCCAGGTGCCAGCCCTTCCCGTACGCCGCGGCGAAGGCGTCCTCGCCCAGCGCGGCCCGCCCTCGCCGGGTGAGCTCGCGAACCTGCCGATCGGTGCGGTCGTGCGCGCCGCGCAGCCGGGACGCGGCGCCGAGCAGGACGGCCGACTCGTGGTGCCGTCCGCGCGCCTCGGCGTACGCGGCGGCGTTCACCGCCACCAGCGACAGGATCGGCAGGTCCCGGGTCTCCGACGCCGCCGCGTACGCCTTCTCCAGCGCCTTCTCCGCGCCGGCCAGGTCGCCCGTCTCCAGGCAGAGCGAGGCCCGTGCGCTGCCGACCAGCGTCCGCACGTGGTCACCGGCGAACGTGGTGCCGTCGTCGAGATCCCGTTCCGCGTCGTCCAGCAGGGCCCGCGCCCGGTCGAGGTCGCCGAGCCGCACCCGGAAGCCGGCCTCCCAGGCGTCGAACAGCGCCGGCAACTCCTTCGAGGTCGCCCGCCGCGCCCGCTCGCGGGCCGACTCGATCATCGCCATCGCCGGGACGGTGTCGCCGCGCCGCAGGTGCAGGTCGATCAAGCGCAGGTCGCTGATCACCTGGTCGCCGAGGCTGAGCGAACCGAACTCGGCGGCCAGCGACCGGGCCTCGCGCAGGTCGGCCAGCGCGCCGTCGAGGTCGCCGTCGTACTGCCGCAGCTGGGCGCGCATCGGCAGCGCGGTGGCCTGGCCCCAGCGGTCGCCGACCTGCCGGAAGCGGGCCAGGGCCGCTTCCACGTCGGTGCGCGTCGTGTCGAGCTCGCCCGCGTTCTCGGCGAGCCGGGCCCGGAACATGCGCGCCAGCCCGGACAGCCACACGTCGTCGCCGTCGGCCAGGCGCTCGACGATCGCCAGCGCGGTCTTCTCCTCCTGAAGGAACGCGAGCGTGAGCGCGTAGGCGCCATATGGGCCGGGCAGCTCCGGGTAGGCGAGCAGCCGGTTGGTCAGCTCGCGTATCCGCGCCCGGTCGTCCGCGGCTTCTTCGGCGGTCGTCCCCGGCCGGGTGTCGACCCGGTTGGACAGGTGGATCGCCTGGGCGCAGTCGCGCTCGGGCGTCGGCTCCCCGTGGGGCACCGCCAGTGCCTCGCCCAGCCAGTAGGCCGCGTCGCGGTGCCGGCCGAACATCTGCCAGTACCAGGTCAGGCTCAGGGCGAGCGTGACGGCGCCGGGGGCGTCGCCGGTGTCGCACCGCCGGCGCAGGGCGGCCAGCGCGTTGTCGTACTCGGCGCCGACGACGTGCAGGGCCGCCAGTTGTCCGGGGCCGCGCAGCTGCGGATCGTACCGGGCCATGAGCTCGGTGAAGTGGCCGGCGGCCAGGTCGCGTACGGCGCCGAGG
Organism: Nonomuraea sp. NPDC047529; assembly: GCF_040642995.1. Classification (NCBI taxonomy): domain Bacteria; kingdom Bacillati; phylum Actinomycetota; class Actinomycetes; order Streptosporangiales; family Streptosporangiaceae; genus Nonomuraea; species Nonomuraea sp. NPDC047529. Next base: position 175,654 of record NZ_JBEYTJ010000016.1, read on the forward strand.
TCGCCCGCCTCGGACAGGCGGTCGGTGCCGTACTCGCGCAGCGTCTCCAGCATGCGGTAGCGGCCCGGATCGGGCGCGAGCTGCAGCAGCGACCGGTCGACCAGACTCGCGAGCAGCTCGGGGATCTCGGCCGCCGGCACCGCGGTTCCGGCGCAGACCGCGGCGGCCGAGGCCGGCGTGACGCCGCCGGGCAGGATCGAGACGCGTTCGGCGACCGTGCGCTCGTGCTCGCTCAGCAGCTGCCAGCTCCAGGCGATGACCGCGCCCAGCGTGCGGTGCCGGGGCAGCGCGGTGCGGCTGCCGGTGGTGAGCAGCCGGAACCGGTCGGACAGCCCGTCGGCCAGCTCGGGCAGCGACAGCGTGCGCAGCCGGGCCGCGGCCAGCTCCAGCGCCAGCGGCATCCCGTCCAGGCCGCGGACCACCCGCCGGACCTCGGGCAACGTCGTCTCGTCCACCTCGAAACCCGGGCGCACGGCCGCGGCCCGCTCGGTGAACAGGCGTACCGACGCCGCCCGCCGGGCCTGCTCGACGCCGTCGTCCGGCTCGGGCAGCGCGAGCGGGCCGAGCGGCACCAGCGCCTCGCCGTCGACCGCGAGGGGTTCGCGGCTGGTGGCCAGCACGCGCAGCGCGGAGCATCGTGACAGCAGGGCCGCGACCAGGTGGGCCACGGCGTCGATCAGGTGCTCGCAGTTGTCGACCAGCAGCAGGCTCTCCCGGCTGCCGAGCTGCTCGACGAGCACGTCCAGGTCGGAGCCCTCGACCCGCGTCCGGGCCTCGAACATCGCGCCGCTGCGCAGCCCGATCCCGGCGAGCACGGCCGTGCCGACCTTGGCCGGCTCGGTGACCGAGGCGAGATCGATCATCCAGGCGTCGTCGCCGTACTCGTCGCGGTGCCGGCGGGCGGCCCGGCGCGCAGCAGACGCAGGTGACGCTCGCGCAGCGCGGCGCCCGGGTCGGCGCCGAGCACGTCGGCCAGGGTTTCGCGGACCCGCTCGTACCGGGCCAGGGCCTCGGCCTGGCGACCCTGGGCGGTGAGCGCGTCCATGAGCAGCGCGGCCGCCCGCTCGTGGACCGGGTGCTCGGCGAGCAGGGCGGTCAGGCGGGCGGCGGCAGCGTCGGCCCGGCCCAGGGCCAGCTCGGCGTCGGCGAGGTCGGCGACGGCTTCGACCGAGGCGTGGGCCAGCCGGGTCGCGGCGGCGGACGCCACCGCGGCGACGGCAGCGGGCTCGACGCCGGGACGGCCGCCCCACAGCGCCACCGCCTCGGCCAGCAGGGCCGCCGCGGCATTCGCGTCGCCGGCGCGCCGGCGGTCACGGCCGGCGGCGGCGAGCTGCTCGAAGCGCAGCGCGTCCACGTCGGCCGGGTCCATGGCGAGCCGGTAGCCGCCGGCGACCTGCGCGACGTCGCCGGCCGAGCCGAGGGCCCGGCGCAGCCGCGAGACCAGGGCCTGGAGGGCGTGGGCGGGACCGGCGGGCAGGTCCTCGGCCCAGATCGCGTCGACCAGGACACCCTGCTCGACGGCGCGTCCGCCGGCGAGCGCCAGCCGTACGAGCAGGCCCTGCAACCGGGCACCCGGAACGGGCAGGACGGCGTCGCCGCGAGACGCCTGAAAGGCGCCGAGCAGCGTGACGCGAAGCGGCGCATCCCCGTCCATCTCCCAATCTTCGCGTGCGCACCCTCGGGTCCTCAAATCCCGCCGTGTGAGCGCCGTGTGCGTGCCGTGTGAGCGGCCCGCGTCAGGCTGCGCATGCCTCGGAAGACAACTTCGGAAGGGAGTTCTGATGCATGACGTAGTGATCGTGGGCGCCGGCCCGGTCGGTCTTCTCCTCGCCTGCGAGCTTGGCCTGGCGGGCTGCTCCGTCCTGGTGCTGGAGCGGGAGCCGGAGCCCGGTTCCCCGTGGAAGGCGGACCCGCTCGGGATGCGGGGCCTGTCCGCCGCGTCGGTCGAGGCGTTCTACCGCCGGGGGATGCTGGACCCCCTGCTCAAGGCGTCGGGCGTCGGCGGAGGTCCCGGTGCGGAGGAACCGGCACGCCCTCGTGGTGCGGGCCACTTCGCCGGCATGATGCTCGATCCGGCCAACGTCGACGTCGCCGCCCTGCCGTTCCGGCTTCCCGGCCCGGCGACGGAGGGCGTGATGACCAGCCTCGAAGCGGTCGAGACGGTGTTGTCCGAGCGGGCGTCCATGCTCGGCGTGGAGATCAGGCGCGGCGTCGCGGTCTCAGCCGTCGCGCAGGACGACGAGAGCGTGGTCGTGCGAGCCGGCGAGCACGAGTACGCGGCCCGCTGGGTCGTCGGCTGCGACGGTGGACGCAGCACGGTGCGCGGGCTCGCGGGCTTCGAGTTCGCCGGCATCGAGCCGCAGTTCACCGGCTACGTCGTGCTCGCCGACGTCGCCGACCCCGAGAAACTGCGCCCCGGGTTCAACCTGACGCCGACAGGCATGTACCTCCGGACGCCCGCGCAGGGGTACGTCGGCATGCTGGAGTTCGACGGCGGCGCGTTCGACCGCTCCCGGCGGCCGACCCGCGACCATCTCCAGGCGGTCCTGCGCCGGGTGTCCGGCACCGACGTGACGCTGAGCGACGTCCGTCTCGCCTCCAGCTTCACCGACCGGGCGATGCAGACGACGACCTACCGGCAGGGACGTGTGCTGCTCGCGGGCGACGCCGCGCACATCCACTCCCCCTCGGAGCGCACGGGCTCAACCTCGGCATCGGCGACGCCATGAACCTGGGATGGAAGCTCGCGGCGACCGTCCACGGGCACGCGCCGGACGGGCTGATCGACACCTACACCGGCGAGCGCCACCCGATCGGCGCCCGGGCCCTCGACTGGACGCGCGCCCAGACGGCGGTCATGCGGCCGGACGCGCACGCCCAGGCGATCCAACGGGTGGTGCGCGACCTGATCGGCACCCGTGACGGAACGACCTACGTGTTCGAGAGGATGACGGGAGCGTCGATCCGCCACGACCTCGGCGGCGATCACCCGCTGACCGGCCGCAACGCCCCGGACTTCCGTCTTGAGGACGGCACCCGCCTCGGCGACCTGACGCGGGACGGGCGAGGCGTCGCACTCGACTTCAGCATCGACCGACGCCTGCGCGACTCGGCGAAGCGGTGGGAGAGCCGGATCCGGTACGCGGCCGGGCCGGCGACGGACGACCTCGGATCGGGGGCCGTGCTCGTCCGGCCCGACGGCATGGTCGCCTGGGCAGGCGGTCGCGACCTTGACCCCGAAGGGTTCGAGCGGGCCGCGAGCCGCTGGTTCGGCAGGTCATGAGCCGCCTGAATCTCGCGTTCTCCTTCTCTACCGACTTCCAGGAGCACCACATGACGATCACCCTCCGTCCGGGAAGCACCGTGATGTTCACCGGCGATTCCATCACCGACTGCGGACGGCTGGAGAGCGAAGAGGGCCTCGGCTTCGGCTACCCGCTGCGCATCGCGGGGGAGTGGGGGCTCCGGCACCCGGACCGGCCCGTTACCTGGCTGAACACCGGGATCGGGGGTGACAAGGTGATGGACCTTGAAGCCCGCTGGCAGGCCGACGTGCTCGACGCGCGCCCTGACGTGGTGTCGATCCTCATCGGCGCCAACGACATGGGCTGGCACACCTACGACCCGGACGGCCACGTGATCCCCGCCGAGGACTACGCGGCAGGCTACGACCGCCTGCTCGCGCCCCTCGCCGAGGCCGGCGTCGGCCTGATCCTCATCGAGCCCTTCCTCCTGCCGATCCGCGGCCTCGTCCAGGTCGTCGACACACAGGTCGGCGAAGAGGGGAGGAAGGCGTGGCGCGCCGACCTGGACCCGAAGATCCAGGCGGTGCGCGAGCTCGCCCGCGAGTACGGCGCGCACCTGCTCACCGCGGACGGCATGTTCGCCGGGCTCGCCGCCACGACCGGACCGGAGTACTGGGCCGCGGACGGCGTGCACCCGACGCCGGCCGGTCACGCCGCACTCGCGGCGGCCTGGTTGCGCCTGGTCGCCTGAGCTCGTCCCCGCCCTGCGCCGCGCCCGCGGCTGGGCCGTGATCCGCGCCCTCGGCGGCCTCCTCATCGGCGAAGCCGGCGTCCGCGGCCGCCGGGGCGGCAAGGCCACGTGGGGCCCACCCGCTCACGCGGCACTACGACGCCTGATCGATGGCCTCTGACGGACGCCTACTGTCGAAGGTCGCTCGTCGCGGGACCGGATGGGACGGCGGTGGTTCGAGGCCAGGTCCAGGCGGAGCGCAGGATGAAGGCCAGGAGCAGCACCTCGATTCCGATGGAGAGGCCGTAGAAGGGGGCCCAGTCCCAGGACTCCCCAACCGCGTTGAACACCGAGTAGGGGATGTAGAGCGATGCGACGACGAGGTTCGTGGCGCGGTTCACCCGGGCGGGCAGCGTCATGGAGAGCATCACCATCAGGGCCGGGATCGCCACGGACGCGAGCATCATGGTCAACAACGTCGGGCTGGTGTCGAACTCGAAGATGACGCCGGCACGGAGGTCGTCGATGACGCCGGGCTTGTGGAGGTGGAAGTAGTCGACGTAGATGTAGAGGAACATGAAGCTGGTCCATGCGGCGGCGAGCTTGGCGTGCACGGGGACCGGCCGGTTGTCGAGCAGGGTCGGGGCTTTCGTTCGGATGGTCATCGGTTCTTCTTCCGAGAGGAGCGGTCCCTCCGCCGGACTGGCGGCGGGGATGTACCGAGGCCGCGCCCACCTGGACGAGCACATCGCCTCGACCGGGCAGTGGTAGCCCGGACCTCGGACGACTCGATCGCTGAGGGCAGGCCGTAACGGTGCTGGTCGGCGGCCCGCATCGTCGTCGCCCCGGCCGGACTCGCCTCCGGCGCCAGGCATGCTCCGGCGCTCGATCGCCGATCGAATCCCACAGAAGCCCCCTCACGTCCGAGCGACGACCCTGGCTGGTTCGTACACCGTACGTCGTACGCTGTACTACAAATAGTACGCTGTACCATGACCGTGCGCTGGACGATTGTCAAGCCGTTCGAGCGAGCGAGAGGAGACCCGTGTCTGCCAGGGAACAACGCCCGGTGGCGTCAGACGCGGCGCTGAGCAGGCAACGGGTGGTGGTCGAGGCGGTCCGGCTCGCCGACCGCGAGGGGGTCGACGGGCTGAGCATGCGCCGGCTGGCCGGCGCGCTCGGCGCGGGCGCGATGTCGCTCTACTACTACGTGGCGAACAAGGAAGAGTTGCTGGACGCCATGATCGACGTCGTGTTCGAGGAGATCGAGCTCCCGCCCGAAGAGACCGACTGGCAGTCCGCGATGCGCTGTCGGGCGCTATCCACCCGACAGGTTCTCGCCCGCCACCCATGGGCGATCGGCCTGATGGAGTCGCGGACATCGCCGGGGCCCGCGAACCTCCGCCACCGCGAAGCGGTCACCGCCTGCCTGCGGAAGGCCGGCTTCCCGGTCTTGATGGCGACGCACGCCAACTGGTTGCTCGACAGCTATGTCTACGGTTTCGCCCTGCAGGAAGCCAGCCTGCCGTTCGACACCGCCGATGAGTTCGCGGACATGGCCGAGGACGTCTACCTGCCCCAGCTTCCTCCTGACGAGTTCCCCTACCTCAACGAGTCCGCCGCGGTGCTCGCCGCTGCCGGCTACGACCCGGCGGAGGAGTTCACCTTCGGCCTCGACCTCGTCCTGGCCGCCCTCGAGTCCCTGAGAGTGCCTACGTGAGCTATTTGTGACTGTGCGCTGCGGGAGATCGTCGACGCGATCCGCTACCAGGGACGAACCGTGGTCGTACTGGACACCCAGAGCGTCCACGTCGCGGCTGGCGTCCCCCGCCACCACGACCGGCCGGGACGTCGCCGAGCGGCGTCAGCTCACGTAACGTGACAACCTCGGGCTACGACGTCTGCCACACGTCCTCTGGTCGGCGCTACGTCGAGGCGGCCCGTAGCGTCGTGGCGACGGCTGTCGCGTGGTCGCGGTCGGCCAGGAGCTGACCGCCGTAGACCAAGGGGAAGTGGGTGCCGTACGCGGCCCCCCTGGCGTCGGGGGAGAGGGTATGGCGTACCGACATCGCCGCCTGCCAGCGCGGCCGGATCGCCTCCCGCTCCGCTTCGCCCGGACGGTGATGCCACCGGCACCTCGGGCAGGCCGGCATGCCGGTCTTGTTGTCGAAGGAGAAGATGTTGCGCCGCTCGGCCGTCGAGGCGTGCGGTAACGCGGATGGGCCGGTCATCCACTCGCCGGTGGCCTCGTCGATCGGGTGGCCGGTCAGCTCCGACTCGTAACCGCGGATGAACTCGGCGAGCGGGGAGTCGCGCCCGATCGGCGCCGTTTCGCCCCGCTCGGCCGCAGCCAGCGCGGCGGCGAGCACCGGCTGGTCGGCCACGCCGGCCAGCTCGCACTGGCGGCGGGCCTCGGCGACCGCGGCCCGCCGCTGGAGGTCGGGAGAGGCAAGGTCGATGGCCTCGGCGAGCTTCCGGTTGCAGGCCCGCAGAGCGTGCCGGGCGAGGGGGTCGCCTCGCGGAGGGTCGTTCGGCGGTGGGTCGGTGATGACGCCGCCCAGGAGTGACCCGTCCAGTAACGCGGGGGTGAACAACACTCCGGTGATACGACTTGCCAGGGCGAGGGCCGCGGGAACGGAGCCGGACAGGTACTGGAACTCGTCAGCCGGTGCGGGTTCCAGGCCCAGCTCGCGCAGGTCCTCGTTCAGCGCGTCGGGGTGGCTGCCCCAGCGCTCCTGGGGTGCCTGCGGGCGGAAGGCGGTCCGAATCCGTCCGTCCGCGGCGTGCTGGAAGTCGTGCGATGCCGCGTAGTCGTGGCGCATGACGGAGACGGCCTCACCTCCGTCGCGGGTCAGCTCGCGCAGTGTCGCCGGACGGGTTCCCGCCCAGCCGTCGTACTCGAAGGCCATGATCCAGTCGCCGGCCCGGGTCACCAGCACCATGTCGCAGCAGCCCTCGTTCACCGCCGTGCGCTCGCCGACCTCGTCATCGTCCACGACATGGATGTTGGCGTCGGCGACGCCGAACCGCCGGAGCGTCTCGCGCTCGTCCAGGCCGTGGACGAAGGTGACGGTGTAGATCTCATACCAGTCGTTCTCCCACGCGTAGTCCGCGGGCATGATCCTGCGCATCGCTCTCCTCCTCCGCGATCACGGTGAGTGTGACAGGCGGCCCCGACAATCGTGTGGGGAGCGGTGCTTCAGGGCAGCACTGCGGGCAGGCCGCGTGAGTTGACCTTCGCGACGATCAGCGCCGGAGCGCCGGACGACGTCTTCACCGCGGCGAGGGCCTGGTCGAGCTCTGCCGCGGTGTCCACGGAGTACGTGGCCTGAACGCCGAGGGACTTGGCGAACGTGACGAAGTCCCATGGGTTGAGCAGGACGTAGGGCTTCGGCGTCACGTTCGGGTCGGTGAAGAAGTCCGAGTCGATGAGGTACTGCTCCAGGCCGTAGATGCCGTTGTCGATGATCACCACGACGGGGTTGCGGTCGTAGCGTACGAACGTGGACAGTGCCTGGGCGGTCATGTGGAAGCCCCCGTCACCGCAGATGATCAGGGGACGCCTGCTCGACCCGAAGGACGCGCCGACGGCGGCGGCCACGGAATGGCCGATGGAGGCCCACACGGCGCTGGTCAGGAACCCGTCGCGGCCCTTGACCGGCAGGCTCGCCGCCGAGGCGCCGCCGAGGAAGGTGTCGGGCATCGCCAGCCATGAGGCGTCCAGGGCGGCACCGACGCGGTCGAACACCTGGGCGTAGGTCAGCGGGCCGGTGGCGACGGGCGGGGACGGATCGACGGCCGCGGGGACGGGGACCGGCGCCTCCTTCGCCGCCTCCGCCACGAGGGCGGTCACCAGGGCGGTGATGTCGGCGTTCTGCTTGCTCCCGTTCTTGATCTTCACCTTGCCGTCGTAGGCGGTGATGATGTGGCCGGTGTTGTCGCGGATGAACGTGGCGTAGCTGCTGGGGAAGACGCAGCCGAGCATCACGATCAGGTCCGCGTTCCGGACCTCGGGGGGCTGGCAGTTCGGCGGGGCGAAGACTCCGACCCAGCCGGCGTCCTGCTCGGACAGCACCGACTTGGCCAGCACCTGGGCCGACCAGCGGACACCGAGCTTGGTGATCAGGGCGGCGACCTTGTCGGCCAGTCCGTAACGCTGGACCTCGGTGCCCAGCAGGAGCACGGGTTTCGTGGCGGCGCGAACGAGCCCCACGATCGTGGCGGCGAGCTGCTGCTCGGTGCCCGCCGCCGGATTGGTGACGGGCAACGCCCCGGAAGGGGGCGAACAGGCCGCCGTCCAGATGGTCCGATCGATCTCGATGTAGACCGGCCGCTTCTTCCTGACCGCCGTCGAGATCGCGGTGTCGACCAGGGCGGGCACGTCGGCGGCCTGCCCGGCGCGGGCGGCGCTTGCGGTGACCAGCCGGTAGGCGTTGAGGTCTCCGTCGGGCTGGCCGGTCGAGTGCGAGAACAGGACGTCCAAGTTCTTCAGGTTGGCCAGGTTCGTGGCGCTCGGGCCGCCGTTCACGACGACGACCGGGCTGCGCTCGACGAACGCGCCGGCGATGGCGTTGATCATGCTGAGCATGCCGACGCCGTTGGCCACCGCGGCGGCGCCGAGGCCCTTCGTACGCGCGTAACCGTCGGCCGCGTAGCCCGCTTCGAGGTCGGTGGCGGTCACGACCGGCGTGATGTGGTGGGAGCCCACCGCGTCGAACAGCGGGGCGCCGTAGGCGGCGGGCACACCGAACAGGGTGTCGACCTGTTGCTGGCTCAGCCGCTCAAGGATGTAGTCGGCAACGGTGAAGGGCACGATGACGCTCCTGGGCATGCCCGCCGTACGGCAGATCGGTCGGAAGGGACAGGCGCGGATCGTCCGGCCGCTTGGGACGCCTACCCGCGCAGCCGGCCGGGCGAACGTGGCTTGACCTTACTCAGGACGGGTGTTTTCACAGGTCAAGGCGTCCATGTGCGGCACGGCCGGACGTCGTCGCCGCCTGGGGAAACAGTCGTCCAGAGGCCGGTCAAGCGTTGGGATCGGGGGAAGCTCCGGACTGCCGCGCGGGTATGCGTACCGATGGCCAAGCGTCTGATCACCGGAGCCGGACATGCTGCTGGACGAGCGTGGAGTGAGCACCCTTTCCCATCTGCCCACTCCGGACTTCACCTTCGATCCTCATCAACCGGGTGCGTGCGTCGCGGGTCTGAGGCCGTACCGCAAGAAGTCCTATCGGCTCGACAAAGAGGTGCTGGGCGACAAGTTCGTCATTCACAACTACGGCCACGGCGGTGGAGGCATCACGCTGAGCTGGGGCTGCGCCGCCAAGGTGCGGGACATGGTCCTCAAACGCCAGGCCGAGACCGGGATCGTCGAAAGGGAGATCGCGGTGATCGGCGCAGGCGTCATGGGAATGACCGCCGCGACCCTGCTGCTCGACCTCGGACTGAACGTCACGATCTATTCCGACCGCACGCCGGTCGAGACCACGTCGTACAAGGCCGGCGGCCAATGGGCGGCGTCGATCCTGGAGTATTCCAAGGACTTCGCCAAGGTGCAGGAGTTCCAGTCCATCCTCAGGACCGCCTACACCATGTTCAAGGCCGGCATCGGCAAGGGCTTCGGCGTCTCCGAGGTCGACAACTACAGCGTCGGCCCCACTTCCGGCATCGACGTGGTGCACGACCTCGTGCCGGGACTGCTGCCGCCGCGCGAATATCTCCCGCGCCTGCCGTTCGAAGGGCACAACACCTCCGGATACAGGTACAGGACGTTGCTCGTCGAACCGCCGATCTTCATTCCCCGGCTGGAACGTGACCTGAGGGCGCGCGGCGTCACGTTCGTGAGCCGGAGATTCATCAACAGCACGGACGTGCTCACGTCCCTGACGCAGAAGGTCGTCGTCAACTGCACCGGGCTCGGCGCGAAGGACTTGTGGAACGACAACGACATGATCTCGTACAGAGGACAGCTCGCGATGTTGCGGCCGCAGATGAACCTGGAATACCTGTACGGGCAGAACGGATACCTGTTCCCGCGCCATGACCACGTCGTCATCGGGGGCACCGTCGAGGAGACCGACCAGGAAGTGTTCGACCCCGAGAGATGCAGAGGACTGGTCGAGTACATGGCCGGCGTGTTCGGCCAGACGCCCGCGGTGCCGATGCCGGACTTCCACGTTCACCATCCGCGCAACGAGCGCCTGGTCGATCCGAGACTGTCGATCGCCGATTGACGCCGGGGCCCGAACGCGGCGGCCTTCGGGAATGTCAACAACCACAGGAAGTGACGAGGCTTCAATGACTCAGACGATTCAGGGGTTCAGCGTCCAGGCCAAATGTCTTGACCAGGACGGCAAGCCCTGGCATTTGCCCAAGGGGGATGACACGGCCGAGAAGGGGGAAAGAGTGACCCTGCACATCACTGCCCGCCTCCTCAACTCGTCGCAGCCGTCCACGGATCTGGCGATGATCGAGTGCGAGATACTTTCCGGATTCACGCCCGTCACGGACTCGCTCGACGCCCTCGTCGCAGGGGGCCTCGTCACCTTGTACGACATAGATGAAACAGATCAGTTGAACCAGCGACTGGACCTCTACCTCAGGGAGGTCGGTAGCACCCCCACCGAGATCGCCTTCCAGATCGAATGCAAACACGCGGTCCACGACCTGGAACCGTCGACGATCGAACTCTCCGACTCCTACGACCCCGACAGCAGCGTCTCCACCATGTATCCCAGGGGCAAGGAATGACGAGCCGGTCGTCGGTGGCGGTGGTGGCTTCGTAGGGGAGGCTGCGCCGGCGCCCGGTACAACGTCGACCGCCCGACGCGGGCTCGTCCTCAGGAACCGAGTGCTTGGAGAGCCCCTCAAGGTCGCCGACGTCGGGGCCGACTTCCGGGTCGCGAGCCCCGGCACGGTGCTGGAGCCGGGGGCCTTGCGGGCGCTGGGAGCGCGGATGAAGGCCGATGATGACGCGGGGGTGACACCCGCTACGCCCTACCCCGACTGGGCGACCGCGCCGGCGACCGTCGAGGCGCTGACAGGCGTTCGCCTCGACGTCGACCGCTTCACCAGGAAGCAACGGTCGGCTTGGCCGCGCGCCGCCAGGCGGCGTTGCTGAGCAGGCGTAGCCCGTTGAGGCCGACGATGACGGTGGAGCCCTCGTGTCCGGCCACACCCAGCGGCAGGTCGCCGAACAGGTCCCAGGCGACCAGCACGGCGATGCCAGGGGCGCGGCCGGCCGCGTGTGCGGATCCTCGGCCGGTCCCGCCCGCCAGGCGGCGCCGGACCCTCTTCGATCCTCCGGAGAACGACATGCGCCTTCGACTCGGCCGCGGTCCCCGGAGGGTCCGCCGCGTCAGGCGGTCACCGGAATGCACAACGCGTAGACGTGCAGCGTCCCCGCATTGAGGTTGTTGTTGCGCGCCGCTGCCGACCAGCCGTTCCCGCTCGGGGCGCTGCTGATGAGCACGGCTCCCGGCGGAGGAGTCAGTCGAACCGGTCCCGCGGCTTCTGACGCGGGATCGCTGACGGCCGGCGTCCCGGAAAAATCTTCGAAGAGATCGGTGGGGCGGTGTCGGATCGGGGCGGTGGCGTTCGTATCAGGGGTGAGGCCGCCCGCGAGGGGCGGCGCCACGGCGGAGGAATCGCGGTCATGAAGCTGACGACCATGACTCAGGTCACCATCGACGGAGTGATGCAGGGCAACGGCGGCGCGTCGGAGGAGGACCGCAGGAACGGGTTCGACCGCGGCGGATGGGCCCTCGGGAAGGGTGACGACGAGACCAAGGCGTACATCAACCAGACCTAGCCGGGAGGTGAGCTGCAGGTGCACGGCAGCGGCACCCTGGTCCGGTGGCTGCTGGCGAACGATCTGGTCGACGAGTTGACTCTGATCGTCGTCCCGGTGATCCTCGGCCAGGGCGCTCGCCTGTTCCCGGACGCCGGCCCGGATCTCGCGCTCGACCTGGTCGAGTCGCGGGTCGACGGCAACGGCGTGACGATCCAGGTGTTCCGGCCGGCCGGGCGCACGCAGTACCCGACCCCGTGAAGTCCCCGACCGGCACACGACAGGAGAGGATCCTCAGATGCAGTACCTGATGTCCGTGATTCACGACAAGAGCACCTTGGCCACCCCGGAGGAGGACGCGGCGATCGACGTCTTCAACGACCGGCTCCGGACCGAGGGCCACTGGGTCTTCGCCGGCGGCCTGGCCTCACCCGACACGGCCACCGTCATCGACAACCGCGGTGGCGAGGCGATGGTCACCGATGGGCCCTTTCTGGAGTCCAAGGAGTACCTCGCCGGCTTCTGGATCATCGAGGCGGCCGACCTCGACGTGGCGCTCAAGCTGGCCGCCGCCGGGTCGAAGGCCTGCAACCGGAAGGTCGAGGTGCGACCGTTCCTGTGAACGGCATCGACGTCCGCGAGGCGATCGTCCGGGCCCACCACGAGGAGTGGGCTCGGGTGGTCGCCTCCCTGGCCAGGCGCTTCGGTGACCTCGACGTCGCCGAGGAGGCGGCCGCCGAGGCGTTCGCGACCGCCGTCCAGCGCTGGCCGGACGACGGCGTACCGCCCAATCCGGGCGCCTGGCTGACCACCACCGCCACCCACAAGGCCATCGACCGCGTCCGGCGCGAGAACAAGCGCGACGACAAGCAGAAAGAGGCTCGAATGGTGTTTGACGACGCTCCGCCCGAGCCTACGGGCGCGATCGACGACGACCGGCTCCGGCTGATCTTCACCTGCTGTCACCCGGCGCTGGCGATGGAGACGCGGGTGGCGCTCACGCTGCGCATGGTCGCCGGCCTGACCATGCCCGAGATCGCCCGCGCCTTCCTGGTGGCCGAGAGCGCCATGGGGCAGCGGATCACCCGAGCGAAGGCCAAGATCAAGGCCGCGCGCATCCCGTATCGGGTGCCGTCCGTCGAGGATCTCCCGGCGCGGGTCTCGGGCGTGCTGGCCGTGCTGTTCCTCGTCTTCAACGAGGGCTACCTGGCCACCGGCGCCGGCAGCGATCCCGTCCGGCACGAGCTGACCGCCGAGGCGATCCGGCTCACGCGCCTGATCCGTGCCCTCCTGCCGGGCGACGGCGAGGTGGCCGGGCTGCTGGCGCTGATGCTGCTCACCGAGGCCCGCCGTCCCGCCCGGGTCTCGTCCGGCGGCGAACTGGTCGCGCTCGACGAGCAGAACCGTGGCGTCTGGGACGCCGGGCTGATCGCCGAGGGGCACCGGCTGGTACGCGAACGCCTCGCCGCTGCCGCCGCCGGGGTGGCTCCGGGGCGCTACCAGATCCTCGCGGCGATCAACGCCGTGCACACCTCCGCCCGCGACATGCGCGACACCGACTGGTCGCAGGTCCTGGCCCTCTACGACCAGCTGGTCCGCCTCGACCCCTCGCCGGTCATCGCGCTCAACCGGGCCGTCGCGGTCGCCGAACTCGACGGCCCGGACGTGGCGCTGGCGGCCGTCGACCGTCTCGGGGAGAGGTTGGCCGGTTACCACGCCTACCACGCCACCCGCGCCGACCTGCTGCGGCGCCTGGGCCGCGACCGTGACGCGCGCGCGGCCTACGACAAGGCGATCGAACTGGCGGGCAACACCGCCGAGACCGCGTCCCTGACCCGCCGCCGCGACCGACTGCGGTAAAGCGGGACGCAGTGGCGTTGCCACGGCCGAAGGTGCGGGGCTGCGGCAGGTGGTCAGGCGACCGGGGTCCAGACGAACCGGCCGTCGGGGCGGGGTTCGGCGCGCCCGAAGGTCACGTCCGCGAAGTGGCCGCCGTAGCCGATCGTGTCCGGACGGCTCAGTTCATCGACCAGGCGGCGGCGGTGCCCGGCGGACTCGGCGGGGTCGTGGTCGATCCCGCAGGACCATTCGGGGTGGGTGACCTGGACCGGCGCGTGCAGGGCGTCGCCGAACACGATGAGCCGCCGGTCGCCGCCCGTGATGGTGTAGGTGGTGTGCCCGATCGTGTGGCCGGGCGCGAACGAGGCGTGGACGCCGGGGAAGATGTTCTCGCCGTCCTCGATCGTGCGGACGCGGGGTTCCATGACGGCGAGCCGCGGCTCGCCGGCGAGGTCGCGCCCCTCCCACTCGGGCGCGGCGACGAGATGCGCGGCGTGGGCGAAGGGCGGTGCGTCCTCGCCGGGGGCGGTGCTCCAGGCCCAGCCGAGGTGGTCGGAGTGCAGGTGGGTGATGGCGACGGCCTCGATCTGCTCCGGCGTACGGCCCAGTCGCCGCAGGTTGTCCAGCAGTTGGCCGCCGTACAGCTTGCCGAGCAGCGGGTTGGCCGGGTCGTCCGGATGGGATTCGGGGCCGAACCCGGTGTCGATGAGCAGCGCCCGGTCGCCTCGCTCGACCAGCAGGCCGCCGATCCCGGCGACCAGGTTGCCGTCGTCGTCGAGGTGGTCGCGATGGGCGGCCCAGTCGGCGTCGGTGGCGGCGGGCAGCCAGCCGCGCGGCTTGAGCCGTACCAGTCCGTCGGGGACATGGGTGATCGTCAGGTCACCCAGTTGGACGGAGCGGACGCGGGGCGCGCGGCTCAGGCGCGTGCGGTCGAAAGCGGTCGTCGTGGCCATGATGCCTGCCTCGTGCTCGAAGGAGGCGCCGCCGGGACGGTGGCGCCTGCCGAACGTTACAGCTAGAACCATTCGAATTGCAATCATTCGAGTTGCAGTAGACTGGGGACGTGACCGACGAGCACGAGACCCAGGTTCAGGCCGACCGTGAGCTCTGTGGCCTGATCAACGGCCTGGCCAAACAGATCGAGGCGCACGTCCGGACCCGCGCGGCCACCCTGGGCCTGACCGCCTCGCAAGGCGTCGCGATGCGCGAGCTGACCGGCCCGATGACCTTGCGCGAGCTCGCCGAACGGATGAGCTGCGAGCCCTCCAACGCCACCTTCGTCGCCGACCGTCTTGAGGAACAGGGCTACCTCGAACGCCATCCCCACCCGGGCAACCGTCGCGCCAAGCATCTCGTCCTGACGCCGGCGGGCACCGAACTGCGCGAGCGCCTGCTGGAGCTGCTGTCCAGTGACTCCCCGCTGGCTCCGCTCTCCTCCGAGGAGCAGGGCGCCCTGCAGCGCCTCCTCGTCCGCGCCGTCGTCCGCTGACCCGCGTCAAGGGGACGGGCTCGGCGCGTTGCCATGCTCCACACATGTTCCGCGAGGCCCGGCTCGACGATTTGGCGCACATCGTCCGCCTCTACCGGCAACTGCAGCCGGATGACCCGGCTCTCAAGGACGGGTCCGGCGCCGAGGTCTTCCGGTAGATCCTGGCCGGCACCCTGCGGGCCGCATGGGACGCGGGCTGCTACAAGGCGATGCTGATGACCGGCTCCCGCAGCCCTGCGACCCACGCCTTCTACCGCGCCTGCGGCTTCTCCGGCGACGCCAAGCAGGCGTACGTGGCCCGCCCCTCCTGACGTCGAGCGCCCCGAACGCCCGGCCATCCCCGCTCGCCCCTTCTGGCACCACTCCTCGCCGATGCCTCCCCACACCGGCCACGCACCCGTCTGGGGGTGCCGAGCAGGCCATGCGACGCTGCTGCCGTACAGCGGGCGGATCTCCACGCTCTCCGCCGTGGTCTGCAGGGGACCGGTCGACTGGTACCTGCGCGCCGCCCCGAGTGATGTGCGGGTCGAAGGCCCAGCCCTCGGCACCTCAAGGGGAGCGCCCGGGTAGGGGGCGTAGACGGTGGAGGTCCATTCGTCGGCGTTGCCCGCCATGTCCAGGACGCCGAACGGACCGGCCCCCTCGGGAACGAGCCGACCGGCGTGGTCGTGCCGATGCCCAGGTCCACGAGATTGGCCGGCCCGGTACGGTACTCCTCACCCCAGAGGAACTCACGGTCGTCGTCGCCCCGGGCGGCGCTCCCATTCGTCCTCGGTCGGCAGGGGCACCTCGACGCCGCCGAGCCGCTCCTCCAGCCACCGGCAACAGTCCGTCGCCTCCTGCCAGGTGACACCGATGACCGGGTGGTCCGCCGGCGCCTGCGGCACCGGCCTGCCGGTGGCCCGCGCGAAGAGCGTCCATGGCTCGACGGTCACAAGGATGGGGCGACCCGGAAGCCCGGGACGTGGATCTCGGCGCGCGGGGCCTCCTTCCGGTACCACTCCACCGGCACCCCGGTGTCGGCGTAGCGGCGCGCGACCTCCTCCACATCTTCGGCGGGCGTGCCCCGCCGCAACGTTCCGGCCGGGATCTCGACCCAGTCCACCGGTTCCACGCCCATGACGCCGCCACAACTCTCCATAGAAGAGACACCATGATCGCGCCTACGGCTCGGGCACCGCGCACACCGGCGGCTGGAGCACGGCCGCTTCCTCCCCGACGTCACCCTGACACGTCGCATGAGGGGCCGTGCTCGTCACGCCACCGCTTGGTGGCGACGCCCGCCATGACCACCGATACGACGTCTTCGGCAAGTTCTGGCGTGATGGGCAGGTGCCCGAAGAGCACGCGGTAGTACGTGGTCGACGCGAGCATGTCCAGCAGAAGATCGATGTCCGCGTCGGGTCGGACGTCACCCCGGTCGATGCCGCGACGCAGCGCTTCGGCAGTGGTGGCGCGGCGCGGATGGAAGAAGGTGTCCATGAACTCCTTCTCCAGCCGGGGGTCGTCGGCGAGGTCCGCGACGAGCCCGGGCAGCGCTCTTCGGCCCACGGTGCTGGTGAAGGCCTCGCTGAGGGTGCCGATACCGGCGATGAGGTCGCAGTGGGTGCAGCCGGTGTCGGGGGTCGGCGTGGTGCCGATGGTCTGGGCCAGAGCCGACACGACCAGGTGCTGGCGGGAGCGCCAGCGGCGACGCAGCGCGGGTTTGCTCGTACCGGCGCGGGCGGCCACCGCCTCCAGCGTGAGGTTGCCGTAACCGACCTCGTTGAGGATCTCCATCACCGCTTCGGGCACGGCCTCGTCGATCCGGGTGTCCCGCGGCCTGCCGGAGGCTTGGCGGGCCCCGGCTTTTCCTCCGTCGCTCCTGGTGTTGCCCATGCGGCAAGTATAGGTAACATGGAAGTTACATTCCGATACGGAACGAAACGAAATCCTGAGGAGTCCACTCCATGTCCCACACCCCCGCCGACGCGACGGACAGCGACCCTGCGCACGCCCCTGAACAAGCCCCACTTTCTCCCTCCGCAGAGAAAAGAGCCGGTGAGGAGGGCGTCTTCTCGGGCGCATACCGCGCGCTCACCCTCGGCGTCCTGCTGTCGGTCGGCATGGTCGCGTTCGAGTCCCTCGGGGTGGCGACCGTGCTGCCCGGCATCGCGGAGGACCTCGACGGCCTGGGCGCCTACGGGTGGGGCCTGTCGGCACTGATGCTCGCCAACATCATCGGCACCGTGCTCGCCGGGCGCGCCGCCGACCGCCGGGGCCCCTGGCGTCCGATGGCCCTGGGCATGCTCGTCTTCGCAGTGGGCTGCGTGGTGGCCGGCGCCGCCCCCTCCTGGCTGCTGTTCCTGGTGGGCCGCTTCGGACAGGGCCTGGGCGTAGGAGCGGTCATGTCCATGGCCTACACCATGATCGGACTCGCCTACCCCGAGCGCCTGCGGGCCCGGATGTACGCCCTGCTGTCCTCGGCCTGGACGATCCCTTCCCTCGTCGGCCCCGCCGTCACAGGCATCCTGGCCGACCACCTCACGTGGCGGTCGGTCTTCCTGCTCATGCTGCCGATCGCCGGGGTGGCCGCTCTTCTCACTCTGCCCGGCCTGCGCCGCCTGCACCGCGCAGAAGCAGCCGCCACCGCCCCTGCCCCGGCCGCTCCGTGGTGGAAGCGTCCGCTGGCCGGCGCGATCCTGCTCACCGTGGGCACCGGCGTACTGCTCCAGGCACTGCTGCTGAAGAACCCCGTCCTGATGATCGTGCTGGCCGTGGCCGGTGTCGCCGTCGCCGTGCCCGCGCTGCGCCGGGTCACCCCGGAAGGCACCCTCAGCGCCCGGGCCGGCCTCGGGGCGGGGGTCGTCGTCCGTGGCCTGCTGTGCGGTGTATATTTCGGCAGCGAAGCCTTCCTGCCCCTCGGGCTGCAGCAGCTGCGGGGCATGGGCGCCACACTGGCCGGTCTGGGACTGTCCGCCGGAGCCATCACGTGGGTTGTCGGCGCAGGGCTGCAGGCCAGGCGGGACAACGGGAAGAACGGCACGCGCACGGCCTCCACCGTGCTGGGCTTCGCCGTCCTGCTGGCGGGCGTCGCCCTGATCGCGCTCACGATCCTGACCAGTGCACTCCCCTCCTGGATCGCCCTGGTCGGATGGGCCGTCGGCGGCCTCGGCATGGGCATCGGCTTCAACGCCTCCACCACCGCCACCCTGGAGCAGGCCCCGCCGGAGCGGCAGGGCGAGGCCAGCGGCGCGCTGCAGCTCGCCCAGACCCTGGCGACCGGCGTGATCGCCGGGCTCGGCGGCGCGGCCATCGCCTTTGCCCAGAACCACGGCGGCTCCACCCGCACCGCACTGCTGGGCGTCTTCGTCCTCACCGGCCTGCTCGCCGTCGCGGGCATGCTGATCGCCCGCAGGCTGCGCCCCGAGGCGGCACGGCTGGGCTGACCCCGGGGAAAGGACGTCAATTCGTATGGGTGGGGCCGATCCCGGTGAACAGGGCGTCGAGGATCCGGTCGACGTATTCATGAGTCAGCGGTTCCTGGGTGACCAGAAGCTGGAAGTACAGCGGGCCGGACAGGATCGCCATGGCCAGGTCGAGGTCGAAGGAGGGCGACAGTTGACCCTGGTCGCGGGCCGTCCTCAAGCGAGCGACGGTCTTGTCCGCCTGTGGGGCGATGAAGCGCTCGTTGAGTGCGGTGGCGATCTGGGGATCGTGCTGGGCCTCGCCGATCAGGGCCTTGAACAGGGGGCCGACGGGTGGTTCGGCCAGCAGGTCAACGGCCGAGTGGATCTGGGCGCGCAAGTCGGCCACGAGGTCGCCGGTGTCGGGGTAGTCCAGGGCGGGCCCGTTCACCGACAACAGCGAGTCGAACAGCAGGGCTGCCTTGGACGGCCATCGGCGGTAGAGGGTCTGCTTGCTGGCGCCCGCCCGGATGGCGACCGCCTCCATGCTCAGTTTGGCGTAGCCGATCTCCTGGCCGAGCTCCAGCGTGGCCCGCATGATGGCCTCGGTCCGGTCGGCACCGCGACGGTGGGGCGTGTCGGTCATGCCGACACCCTATCGGTACGGAACGTTCCGTACGGGCAGGGGGGCATGGGCGCGGACTCCAGAACGGACAAGGGTCCGATGCGAGATCTTCCCTTGGGGCCTGTGGTCGTCGCGATGCTGGACGACCACGTGGGGGTCAAGAAGCGCAGAGGCCGGCCAAGCGGCGGACATCGGCACGGATCGACCGGCGCAGCAACCACCTCAGCACCGGCTCCAGCAGCCTCTCGGAGGTCGCGCGTGGGGTGACGCGCACGTGGAAGGTGAAGCGGCACCGGTCCTCACCGAGCGGCTCGACGAGCCTGCCGCCCTCGGCGTCGATCCCCGAAGTAGTGCGCCAGGCGAACGAGCGCCCCGGCTCCACCCGGATGACCTCGCCGCCGTTGCGGTAGGTCCGGCCCGCGAACCGCATCACCTCGGCGGTGGTCATGCCCACCCGGACGATGCCTTCGGGGTGCGGCGCCATCGTCTCGACGCCCTTGCGCCAGCGTGGGTCCTGGCCGTAGTCGGCGACGACCGCCCACACGCGCGCGGCCGGGCAGGCGATCTCCCCGCCCTCCTGAAGCTCGATCATTCGGCGATGATAGGGGTTGGTCGAGATGCCGGTCGGCACGGTCGACGTTCGTGGTCACCGCACTGGCGGCCGGTCGGGCACGACTCTGCACCCGCGACGCCCCGGGTCCGAGACCGGAGAACGGGCCGTGAAGGTCATCGTGACGACGGCTGCCGAGCACGGCGTGGCGCCGCGGCCGGACGCGTTCGCCGCCGTACGCGGTGCGGATGACGGTGGCGCTGAAGGAGGTCGGGCATGTCTCGGGGCTGCCCTAGCTGGCCACTGCCGCCCACGCCTTATCGGTACGGAACGTTCCGTACTTGACAGCGAGCGTCCGCCTTGGACATCATCCTATCCGTACGGAACGTTCCGTACCGATAAGAAGGGTTGGGTCGTCTGGCCCGATGTCCTCACCGTCGACACCTCATGAGAAGACGATCGCGTGACGCCTGTCCCCCTGACTCGACCGTGCCGCGTCCCATGCCCGATCAGCCCGGCGTCCGCATCGGCCACGGAGCGATCGTCGCCTCCGGCGCCATGGTCGTGGGCGACGTTCCCGACTACGGCATCGTCGGCGGCAACCCGGCCAGGCTCGTCCGCCGTCGCAGTGGCGACGCCTACGGCGTCACGCACCTCCGTCCGTCGTTCCTTCACCTTTCCACGATCAGAATCGAGCTGTCCACATGCCCGCCTCGTCCCGCCGTGCCCCGTTCGCCGACTGGCTGCGCGGCCACGCCGTCCCGCTCACCCACCTCGACCCCGAGGCGCCGCTCGACGACCTGGAGCCGCTGCGCGACCTCGTCGGCGACGCGCGCGTCGTCGCGGTCGGTGAGAATTCCCACTTCATCACCGAGTTCTCGCTCATGCGCCGGCGCATCCTGCGATTCCTGGCCGAACGCTGCGGCTTCACCGTCCTGGCCTTCGAGTACGGCTTCAGCGAGGGCGTCACCCTGGACGCCTGGGCCCAGGGCGAAGGCACGGACGACGAGCTGGCGACCCAGCTCGCCACGGCGATCCCCGTGGGGGTCGACGAGCCGCTGCGCTGGATGCGCCGGCACAACGCCTCAGCCGCCGAGCCGGTGCGCTTCGCCGGGATCGACATCCCAGCGGCCGGCGGGTCCCTGCTTCCCGCCCTGGCCCCGGTCGCCGACTACCTGCACCAGGTCGATCCCGAGACCTTCCCGATGATTCAGGAGGCGCTACGGATCGCCGGGTCGTTCGCCGGCTCCTCCGCGGCCTCGGCCGCGCCGGCCTGGACCCGCCTGGCCGCCGCCGAGCAGGACGCTCTCAGCGCGATCCTGATGCGACTGCTCATGCGCTTTCGCGCCGTGGAGCTGTTGTACCTCTCCCGTTCCGACCGGCCCAGCTATGACCTCGCCCTGCGCCGCCTGGAGGCCGCGTGCAGCGCCGACTACGGCTTCCGTGCCATGGCCGGCCTGTACGCCGGCACCGGCCTGACCGCCGACACCTCGGCCAGGGACGTCTACATGGCCGGGTCGGTCCAGTGGCACCTGGAACGCTCCGGCCCCGAGGCCCGCATCGTCCTGGCCGCCCACAACGCCCACATCCAGAAGACGCCGGTCTCCTTCAACGGCCGGCTCACCGGGCTGCCCATGGGGCAGCACCTGCACAACCGGCTGGGCGATGACTACGTCGCCCTCGCCCTGACCAGCCCCGCCGGACACACCGCCGACATGCGCCCCGACGAGAACGCGCGCTTCGGCTTCGCCATCGACAACACCGCGCTGCAGCCGCCCGAGCCGGGCAGCATCGAGGCCGCCTTCGCCGAGGCCGGGCTCGGGCTCAGCATCGTCGACCTCCGCCAGGCGCAGGCGGCGATCGGCCCTGACCGCATCCGGATCCAGAGCGCCTACGTGCACACGCCCGTCCTGGAGGCGTTCGACGGCATCCTCAACACCCCGATCTCCACCGTCGCCGACCTCTGAGACCGACATGCGGCACATCACGTTCCCATGTGGGCAGGCCGCGCCCAATGCACCGCTCAGGCGGCGCGGGCACGACATTCGCGTATTGCGCACAACGACAGATCCCAAGGAAAGTGACTGATGAAGAACGCCGACGTGATCATTGTGGGCGCCGGACCGACCGGCCTCATGCTGGCGATCGAACTGAGCTTGGCCGGGGTGCGGCCGCTGGTGCTGGAGCGGCACCCGAACCGCCGCGACACCCCCAAGGCCGGCGGTATCGGCGGCCAGATCCTGGAGCTGCTGCGCTACCGGGGCCTGCTGGAACGCTTCCAGGCCGCCTGCCCCGGCCCTGTCCCGGCACCCCGATTCCCGTTCGGCGGGGTGCATCTGGACTTCACCCGGCTGGCGGATCCGCCGCTGCACGCGCTGCCGCTGCCGCAGCAGCACCTGGAGCGGCTGCTCGACGAACGCGCCGGCGAGCTCGGTGTGGACGTACGCCGCGGGCACGAGGTGACCGGGGTGAACCAGGACGACGCCGGGGTGAGGGTGGACGCGCGGGGCCCGGACGGACCGTACCAGGTGAGCACCCGCTACCTGGTGGGCTGCGACGGCGCGCGCAGCCGCGTCCGCGACTGGGCCGGCATCGGCTTCCCCGGCACCGTCTACCCCGAGGTCAACCGGCTGGCCCAGGTCACCCTGCCCGGCACGGTCACCGTGCTCGGCAACGGCGATCTCGACGTCCCACGCTTCGGTACGATCCGCGCCGGTTTCACCCGCACCGACCACGGCCTCTTCGGCCTCGGCTCCTCGCCCGGCGCCACGAGCGTCTCCCTCTACACCATCGAGGACGAGAGCACCGAGTACGACGACGACGTCCCGATGACCTTGACCGAACTGCAGGACAGCATCCGCCGCGTGCTCGGAGCGGACCTGCCCCTGGCCGGATCGACGCGGCTGTCGCGCTTCACCTTCAAGGCCCGCCAGGCCGAGCGCTACCGGGCTGGGCGCATCCTGCTGGCGGGGGATGCGGCGCACCTGTTCCCGGCCACCGGCGTGGCGCTCAACGCGGGCATGCTGGACGCGGTCAACCTGGCCTGGAAGCTGGCCGCCGACCTGCACGGCTGGGCACCGTCCGGCCTGCTGGACACCTACCACGACGAACGCCACCACGCCGGGACCCGCACCATGCTGCACACCCGCGCCCAGGTGGCGCTGCGCCGCGGGCACGACCCGGCCGCAGAAGCACTCCGTGAGGTCTTCCAGGAGCTCCTCACCGACGAGCAGCCGCTGCGCCGCATGGGAGCCCTGGTCGCCGGAACCGACCTCCGCCACGCCATGCCCGGCACCGGCCACCATCCGCTGACCGGCACGTTCGCCCCCGACCTCACCCTGCACACCGACCAGGGTGTCACCTGCGTCGCCGACCTCCTGCACCCCGCCCGGCCCATCCTCCTCGACCTCGCCGACCGCTCCGATCTTCGCGAGGCCGCCCGCGCCTGGGGGCAGCGCGTCGACGTCCACACCGCCAAGACCGGCCGGCGACCGGCCGACGCCCTGCTGATCCGCCCGGACGCCCACATCGCCTGGGCCGCGCCCATCGACGAACCCGCCGAAACAGCCACACCTGCGCTACGAGAAGCACTCTCCCACTGGTTCGGCACGCGCTGACCCCGGCCGCGACCACAGGCCCCGGGAAAGCGGCAACCGGCGTGCCGGCCATGGGAATCGAACTCCGCCGGCCCGCGTCTTGACGACACAGCCGGTGGTCCGGCCGCACTCCTGGCAGGACTCCTGGGCGGCGTACGCCTCGACAGCATGGCGACGTCCCTGAGCAGTTCGAGCGTGGCGGAGTCCGCCCAGTGCAGGTCGTCCAGGACGATCACCAGCGGACGGGCCCGCGCGGCCTCCACGAGCCACCGGGCGACGGCCTGGTGGCGATGGGGTGACGCCGGCGGGGGCGAGCCGGTGGGCCAGCCGTCGTCCAGCAGCCCGCTCAGCGCCTGACGTTCGGCGGGCGGCACGGTCGCGGCCAGCGCGCGCAGCACCTGAAGCCACGGCCACAGCGGCGGCCCCCTTCCCCCTCGTGGCAGCGGCCCCACAGCACCAGATGTCCCAGATCCACGCAGTCGTCGCGGAACGCCTGCAACAACCGGGTCTTGCCGATGCCGGGCTCGCCGCTGACCGCCGCGACAACGCCTCCTCCAGCAGCGGCAGCGCCTCCGCGGGCGGGCGCAGCTCGGCCTCCACGACCAGCCGGCCGAAGCGCAGCGCGTCGACGTCCGTGGTGGCGAGCAGATAGCCGGGCCTGCGTGCCATCAGCAGCCGGGGCGCCGAGCGCGGCGCGCGTGACGGCTCCAGCACCCGGCGCAGGTTCGACACGTAGACGTGGACGGAGCCCACCGCGGTCGCCGGCGGCCTGCCCCGGTACAGGTCCTCGATCAGCGTGTCGGTGGAGACGACCGTCCCGGCCGCGGCCACCAGCCGGGCGAGGAGGGCACGCTGCCGCGGCCCCCCGGGAGTGACGGGACCGCGGGCGCCGAGAACCTCGAACGGACCGAGAACCCGGAACCGGACCCCCTCCGCACATCCGCCCGTCTCACCGGTCTTCGAGCCCGCTGCGCCGTTCCCCATAGGCGGTCTCCTCGTGAAGATCGGTTCGCGACATCCGCTCCATCGTGGCCGGTGCTTCGCGCGGTCTCGTCACTCGTGAGAGTGATGAGCAATCAGCCGGAAGCGGGGCGCGTCGACAGGCGAGCCCCGAGTCTCCGGGTGGTCACCGGGAGGTGTCCGTCGAGTCGGACGTCTCGGCGCGTACCGTCGAGATCAGCCGCCGCGCGGCGAGTAGCCGGTCGACCACGCTCTCGGGCAGGGCCGTACCAGAGGGCAGCTACGTGAAGGACGGCCACCGATCGGCGGCCCACTCGGTCCAGCCCGGCCAATCAGGGGGCGGGCTGCCGATCTCCTGCCCGTCGAGTTCCGCAGCGTCCGGCTCCTCGAACATCGTCCTCCAGCGCAACAGGTCTGTCTCGCTCATCAGGAAGGTCTGGTCCGGATCGGTCGACTGGCGATGAGCGATCCGAGCGCGTTGGGTCTCATGGTCGACCGGCACGTACACCAGGTCGCAGGACGCGCCGACAGACTTCGCCAACCAGCGGATGGCGGACCTCTCGTCACGAGACCAGCATCCGAAATCCAGGACCACGTTGGTTCCGAGCCTCAACGCCTCCAGCGCGAGCCAGAGCAGCCGTCCTTCCAGGACATCGCGCTTCCCGTCCGCCTCCGGCTCACCGAACAACGGAATCATCCACTCGTCAGGCGTCAACCGAAGCGCATTGTGCTCCTTGGCCAGCTGCCGAGCTCTTGTGGTCTTGCCGGCCCCTGGCAGGCCGACTGTCAGCAACAAGACGGTCACACCCGGATCGTTCATGGAAATGCACGTGCAAGACAACTGCTTTCCCTGCGAGCTGTGCAGATCTTGCTGTCGGTGAGCCTGGTCCTGAGGAATGGCGGAACAGTCGGTTCCGCACGCGCACAGACACAACACGGCGTCGCTCGGTGTCGACCAGCCTGTTCAGCAATTGGCCGCATGCACGTGCCGTCGACGTCGGCCACCTCTGGCGAGTTGCCCTGCAGGTCCAGGTTGAATTCGTGTCTCCTCAGCTGGTGAAGGCGCAGGGATCGCTGCGGGAGGAAGCCGAGCATGCGGATGAGTGTCGAGAGGATCACCCAGTGGACCAGTTCGATGGGCATGAGCCCGATGAAGGCCCACAGGGGTGATGTCGCGAGTAGCCATGCCGTGCACTGCCGTGCCAGGTAGCGCGGACCGAGCAGGTCGTCGCGTGCCCACCAGCGGTAGGTGTAGGGAAGGCGCTTGTGGAACAGGCGATACAGCGCCCAGTGCCCCAGTGGCGGGCGCTCCCGCAGGCGCAGGGCGATACCGCCACGTACGACGTCGAGCGAGTCGCGCAGGGTCGGCCTGGTCTGCTCCGGCTTCGCCAGGTCCAGCAGAGTGCCGATCAATGCCTCGCCCCGCGTCTGCCGATATCGGAGCGGGTAGGCCCGCGCGAGGAGCCGGCAGTGGCGTTCATAGGCATCCGTGATCACGTCCCGGGCTGGAGTCGTGCGCCGAGGCGGCGTTGCGCGGTGGCGGCGAGGCGGGCCAGGCGGGCGGTCTCCTCGGTCAGGAGCTCGGCGCCCTGGCCGGTCAGCTCGTAGTAACGGCGGTGCCGGCCGTCCACGACCTCTTCGCTGACGACACGGGCGAGCCACGACAGGATGGACCGCGGATGTGATCTACGTTGTAAAGGCGTCGAGCGGAATGGCATCACTGAGCCGTTGAGCACACCTCGTGCAACGAGGCTAAGGATCGCGACATGATCCGCCAGTGCTGGTACCGGCGGCGTCCGAGGTCACCGCGGGCGGTCATTCGTACGGGGAGGGCCGGATGTGGCGCTTCTCGGAACCTTCGTGTCCGCCTCACACGTTGATCAACGACACGGGAGGTGGGCGTGGACGTGATCCTCGCATGGCTGGCGGTGCTCCTCGGGGCGGTCACCGTCGGCACGGTCCTCGCCGCCGAGGTGGCGCACGTCCGCGCCCGCCTGAGGCTCGGCGGGCTGCGCGACGTCGACCTCGGCCACTACGAGCTCGCCTATCTCGCGGGCGGTCCCGTACGGGTGGCGGACACCGCGATCGGGCTGCTGGCCAGGGAAGGGGAGGTCCGCGTCTCCCGAGGCGGGAAGCTCCACCGCGTCTCCACGGCCGTGACGGCGGGATACCCCGTGGAGGAGCGGCTGGTCGCGATCCTCGCCGAGCGCAGGAGCCCGCCGGTCGTCCAGGTCAAGCGTCGTCTGGCGGAGAGTGCGGAGGTCGCCGGGATCAGGGGGCGGCTCGCCGACCTGGGCCTGCTCGTCGACTCCCGGAGCGTGCCCGGCTTCCGCGTCTGCCGCGACGTCCTGAAGCTGATCCCCACGGTCGCGGTCGTCGCCGCCGGGGCCGACGTGGTCTACATGATCGTCGCGCAGTCGCCGCCGCTGAGCGTGGCTGCCCTGTTCGGGTTCGGCGGCAGCTGGTTGGTGGCCAGGAAGATCCAGTCCCTGTACGTCAGGAATCGGCCGGTCCGGCTCGGCCGCGCGGGCCGCCACCAGTTGGAGAAGGCACGCCGGGCACACCCGTACGAGGCCGGGACCGACGCGGTGGCCGTGCCGCTCGCACTGTACGGACTGAGCCACCTCGGCGACCCGCACCTGTCCGCCGAGCTCGGCAAGCGTTCGATCCCGGACGGTCACCTCTACCCGGCCGACCACAACACCTCGACCGCCGGTTGCGGCTCCGTCGGCTGGACCCCGGACGACAGCGGAAGCGGCACCTGGGACGGAGGGGGCGGCGGCTGGGACGGCGGAGGCGGCGGCGCGGGTGACGGTGGAGGCGGCGGGTCCTGAAACGGCGCACGCCGGGCCGCCACGGCTGCCCGGGATCGTGATCGGCAGGCGAAGATGAGGCGATGGCCGCCCAGTGGCATGGGGACGGGGCTAAGGCTGCGGTGTGCGCTGCTGCGATCTCACTCGGGCGGTGAAGGCCTCGATGGCGTCGACGAGCGCCTCGAAGCGGACCGAATGGTACAGGTCGAAGGCGTGGTTGCCGCCGCGCAGCTCGGCGTAGACGACGGGGGAGGCCGACGTACGACGGAGCTGGTCGGCGAAGTGCCTGGCCTCGCCCACGGGCACCAGCGGGTCCAGATCGCCGTGGGCCACGAGGAACGGCGGCGCGTCGGCGGTGATGTGGGCCGGCGGCGAGGACTCGGGCCCCTGCCCGAAGTAGGCGCCGTACCAGCCGTTCAGGTAGACGGCGCCGGTCACGGAGGTGTCGGCGTGCTCGAAGCCCGGCTGGAAGGCGGGGTCGTTGGGGGTGAGCGCGGCCAGCGCTGCCATGTGCCCGCCCGCCGAACTGCCCGCGACGAACAGCGTGGACGGGTCGGCGCCGTACTCGTGGCCGTGCTCGCGTACCCAGGCGATGATCTTCTTGAGGTCGATCAGGTGGTCCGGGTGCTGGGCCTGGGGCCGCAGCCGGTAGTTGGCGCTGACGCAC